>CAYWPV010000020.1:0-22777 GCA_964460265.1 uncultured Muribaculaceae bacterium
ATCTTGCATGGGGATACCCGTTCTCAGGCTTGTATAATACAGGGTATCATTGTGGAACAGAGGGTCTTTAGCACCATATCTGCCGCTGGTGAGCTGCAATACATCGTTGCCGTCCAGCATGTATATTTCATTTACTCCATTTCTGTCCGATGCGAAAACGATGCCTCTCCTGCAGGAACGGACTCCCGAGATTTTCGCATGTGCGGGCGGCAGCGCAACCGACAGTTTGCCGTTCGCATAAAAATAAAGGCCCATGCCGTCTTCGGAAAGACCGCTCGTCACAATACGTCCGCCGTCCCATGCCGGTTCCACGAACTGAAGTCCGTCCGGGGCTTTGAACCTTTCGGTTATGTTCCCGTCTTCCGCGCTGATTACCAGAAGCGAAGAACCTCCTTCCACAGGATATTCAACGACGGCGATTCTCTTTCCGTCATCGGAGGGGACCGGATTGTAGAGCCTCATGTTTCTTCCTGCAAGAGTTCTGACTTTCCCCGAAGAAAGCTCCATGTATCTTATGACGGAAGATGCCTTCAGCTGCCATCTGGCATCGGTGATGGTCTCGCTCCAGTACAGACGGTCTTTGCCGGCGTCATAGGCGAGTTTTCCTGAGACTCCGGCAAAAGGTCTCAGGAATCTGATCTTTCCGGAAGGAAGAACCATTTCCAGTGAAGATGCCTTGATCAGTCCGGATTTGACGGCGAGCAGGGTGTCTCCGGCGAAAGTCCCGCCGCGCCAGGCTTCGTACCAAGTCGGAACTTCTGTGAGAGGGTAGGCTGGCGTGTAGGGTTTTCTTCTTTCGGCGTTTTTGCTCCACAGGTCGGTGAAACCGGCGGTTATACCATTCCATGCCGAAACGAAATCCATGGAGGAGGCCCGTTGGATTTCCTTTCGCATGTTGTTTATTCTCAGAGGATTTCTGCTTATGGACTTGAAGTAGTTGGCCATGAAAAGAGGATCATCGTAAAAAACTCTCGTACCGGCTATGGTCATGTACCCCAGGGCGTAATGGTCCGGGGCGTAATGCCTCCACGAGCCGTATCTCCATGCGTACCAGTTTCTCCTGTCACCGCTGTCGAATGCGGACATGTAGTAGTTCAGGAAGTCCCCGTCCCTACCTCGTCCGCTCTCCGTGAGGGCGGTTTCCGCCACCACGGCGTCTCCTTCCAGGAGCACGTTGCCCGCATACAGCGCTGAAGCCGCAGCGGAGGAAAAGTCACCGGTCAGCCAGCTCAGCGGTTTCAGTACTCCATGGTATCCTAGAAGCATCTGCGATACGTGACGGGATTCGTGTATGGCCAGACTTTTTTCCCACTGCAGGGCATCGGGATCGTAGGGGTTTGGGAGCGTGAAAATCTCCATCCTCCTCGGGGCCCAAGCCACAGCTCCGTTGGAGATGCCGCCGTAACCGTGGAGCACTATCGGAAATTTGTGCTTTAGAGTTCCGTCAATATCCATCCCGCTGCTTCGTGAGACGTCATGTCTGTAGTCTTCAAGCAGTTTTCCGTATACCGAGGCCAGAGAGTCCAGTCCTCTGGGGTAGATGATTCTGTAAGAATCCCGCACGGACTGATTCCATTTGAGTCCGGCCGGGTCGTCCCCGTTGCTGTAGAACTGGGCTTGCGTTCCTGTGGTCAGGAACAGAAGCGAGACTGTCAGAATGATTCCGGCTCTGTTCATTTTCTAAGTTTGAGTTGTACCATTGCAAAGTAATCGAAAAAAACGCCTGTTTCAAATATGGCTTGGACGTATAAAAATGTTAAATTTGTAATTGTATGTTTAAAAGGCTTGTAATATCGGCCGTAGTCGTAGTTCTGGCCGTTTCCTGCGGAGGCGGGAAGAAAAAGGTTTCCGTACCCGTGCGCATGGAAAGGACCTTCCCTTCAGTATCTGTCCCGAAGATGATTACAGATCAGGAAGAGGCGGCCGAATATGCGTCGGAGCATTTCTGGGATGATTTTGCCGATACGTCAAAGATATGGCTGAGCGATTCCGTCCGCATAGGCGGAGTCGACAAGACGGCATTCGAGGAGAAGGTGGGCATGTACGCCAGCCTTCTTTCCATGATACCTCTGGACAAGGCGCGAAAGGATGTGAAGCGGTTCTGTTCCCGGATGGAGATGTTCGAGAAACAGGACAGTTCTTCCCCGGTGTTCGAGGAGAGCGTGGCGATGGTGAAAAGGTATCTTTTCGACCCCAATTCTCCGGTGAGAAACGAAGATATCTACGGCTCGCTGGCGGAGGCTCTGTCCACATCTCCATGCGTTCCCGACAGTCTCAGGCCGTCCTATGCATACGATGCCGAACTCTGCGCCCTGAACAGAGCAGGGACTCCGGCTGCGGATTTCTCTTTCGTGACCAAGAACGGAGCGAAACTTAGGCTCTATGACATAAAGGCCGAGTACACATTGCTTTTCTTCGTCAATCCCGGATGTCCGGCATGTGCGGAAATCATAGAAAATCTGCGTGGAAACGAAAAAATCGAAAACATGGTGAAGGGAGGAACCCTTGCCGTGGTCGACATATACATAGACGATGATTACGCTTCCTGGCTGCGTCATGCCGGGGACTACCCTTCCAGGTGGTGGACAGGATATGACAAATCCATGACCATAAGGAACGGTCTTCTGTACAACGTCAGGGCGATTCCTTCACTGTATCTGCTGGACAAGGACAAGACGGTGATAATGAAGGATGCTCCCGAAGACAAAGTCCTTTCTTATCTGGAAAATGTTGAAGAATAAAAAATGAAGGATATGGAAATCGGCAGAGAACTCTGGGCCAAGAGTCCGGACGGAAAAGAGATCTACAGATATACGCTCAGAAATTCAAGCGGGGCGTATGTGCAGCTTTCAAGCGTTGGAGCGGGGATAGTTTCGATAAATGTCCCCGACAAGGACGGAAACCTCCGTGACGTCGTGATGGGGTACAAGGACCCTTTGTCCTATTTCGGAGACGGTCCCTGCTGCGGCAAATGCCCGGGGCGCTATGCCAACAGGATCGCCGGAGGGCGTTTCACGTTGGACGGCATAGAATACAGTCTGCCCGTAAACAACGGCCCCAACCACCTTCACGGAGGCCCTGACGGATTCATGAACCAGGTATGGGACAGCCGGGTAGAGAACGGAGGAGTGGAGTTCATGTACTATTCGGAAGATGGGGAAGCAGGCTATCCGGGAAACCTGAAAACCGTCGCCCGCTATGAGTGGGACGATGACAATGTGCTCAGGCTTACATTCACTGCACAGACCGACAAGCCGACCGTGCTGAACCTTACCAACCACAGCTACTTCAACTTGAACGGACGTGGAGACATAAAGAAACATGTGCTCACGCTCAACGCTTCCGAATATCTGCCTACGGACAGCTCTCTCATACCTCTGGGCGAATCCGCGCCTGTGGCCGGAACTCCCATGGACTTTGTGAATCCCAAGGAGATAGGCCGTGACCTTTTTGCGGATTTCGATGCCATAAAATATGGCAAAGGCTATGACAGCTGCTGGCTGATAGACGGCTACGAAGAAGGACAGCTGCAACATGCGGCCGAACTTCAGTCTCCTGAGAGCGGGATCGTCCTCGATGTCCTCACCACCCAGCCCGGAGTGCAGGTGTATGCCGGATGCTGGCTTGAAGGTTGTCCGGAAGGCAAGCATGGGGAAACATTCCATGACTACGATGCCGTGGCCATAGAGTGCCAGCATTTCCCCGATTCTCCGAACGAGGCAGATTATCCCTCTACCGTGCTCAGACCCGGAGAGACATTCGAGCAGGCGATAGTTTTCGCTTTTTCCACGAAATAACATTTACGGATGAAACAATATCTGGATCTTCTTCAGGAAATCCTCGATCGGGGAGTGGAGAAACACGACCGTACGGGAGTGGGGACCAAAAGCATTTTCGGACATCAGATGCGTTTCGACCTTTCGGAAGGATTCCCGCTGGTGACAACGAAAAAAGTGCATCTGAAATCCATCATCTACGAGCTCCTGTGGTTCATAGCGGGAGATACCAACATCAAATATCTCAAGGACCACGGGGTCAGCATCTGGGACGAATGGGCGGACGCGGACGGCAATCTGGGCCCGGTTTACGGACGTCAGTGGAGAAGTTGGCCGGCTCCTGACGGCAGAAGCATAGACCAGCTGGCCGAAGTGATTGACATGATAAGGAACGCTCCCGATTCCAGGAGAATGCTCGTGACGGCATGGAATCCGGGAGAAATAGACAAGATGGCTCTCCCTCCCTGCCATTGCCTTTTCCAGTTCTATGTGGCCGAAGGCAGACTGTCCTGCCAGCTTTATCAGAGAAGCGCTGACATGTTTCTGGGCGTACCGTTCAACATCGCGTCCTATGCGTTGCTTACCATGATGGTCGCGCAGGTGTGCGGATTGCGTCCCGGAGAGTTCATCCATACCACGGGGGACACCCACATATATCTGAACCATATGGAGCAGGTGAAGCTCCAGCTCAGCCGTACGCCGAGGAAACTTCCGGTGATGAAGATTAATCCGGAACGCAGGAACATGGAAGATTTCGTCTATGAGGACTTCACCCTTGAAGGATATGACCCGTGGCCCGCTATCAAGGCGCCCGTAGCAGTGTAGTTCCATGGAAAAAGCGATAATAGCTGCTGTTGCTGACAATATGGCCATCGGGAAGGGAAATGCCATGCCCTGGCACATATCCGAAGACATGAAATTTTTCAAGAGGACCACTTACGGCTGTCCTGTCATAATGGGTTCGGCTACGTTCCGTTCTCTGGGGAGCCGGCCTCTTCCAGGGCGGCTGAACATAGTACTGAGCGGGAATCCGGCTTTGGAACTGCCCGCAGGCGTGCTTAAGGCGGGAAGTCTTGAGGATGCTTATCGGTTGGCTTCACGGATGGGCGGAGAGATCGTTCCGCAGAGGTGTTTCGTCATCGGCGGGGGCCGGGTGTACAATGAGGCCGTCGACGGAGCCGATGTAATGTACATCACCCATGTGCATGCGGATATCGCCGACGCCGATGTCTTCTTTCCGAAGATAGACCCGTCCCGATGGAGAAAGGTATCCGTTTCGGAAAAGAGGACAGATCCTGAAACAGGCTACGTATTTGAATTTGTTGAATATAGGAATGTGGAATAAATAAGCTCCATTCCCCTCAGGAGCTTCGGACTTGACAAAATGATGAAACAAAGAGAAACGTTCGGCGGCAGGTTTGCCGTGATAATGGCGCTGGCCGGTTCGGCAATAGGACTGGGAAACATCTGGAGATTTCCGTACATGGTCGGAGAGGGCGGAGGCGCCGCTTTCGTAATAGTCTATCTGCTGTTCTCCTTTTTTCTGTCCCTGCCTATTTTTATGGTGGAATCCATCATAGGCAGACGCAGCGGAGCCAACTGCATCGGGGCGGTCAGGAAACTTGCCCCGAACGGAGGCGTGTGGAAGCTGCTCGGCTATCTTTCCATAATTACTCCGTTGATTATCGTGTCCTATTACAGCGTGGTCGGCGGCTGGTCCGTGGAATTCTTCATTAAAGCATGCGAGATGACATTCACCCACATAGACCCTGACAGTGCCCATTCCATTTTCGGACAGTTCGTCTCCACTGTGTGGGGTCCTTCAATCTGTTTCACGGTGTTTCTGGCCGTCTCTTGCCTGATAGTAGCCGGAGGAGTCCGGAAAGGAATAGAAAAGTTCAGCAAGTTCAGCATTCCCGTGTTGTTCTTCATGGTTCTTCTCATCATGATTTTTTCTCTGAGCCAGAACGGGGCATCCAAAGGTGTGGAGTATCTTGTCAAGCCTGATTTTTCCAAGCTGACCCTTTCCACCTGTGCGTCTGCCCTCGGACAGTCCTTCTATTCCCTTTCCCTCGGCATGGGAATCATAATCACTTACTCATCATATGTGAAAAAGGATGAGAACCTCATGGCATCGGGCACTTATACTGCTCTGTTCGACACTCTGTTCGCCCTCATGGCCGGATTTGCCATAATGCCGGCCGTTTTCATGGCAGGAGTTAAGCCTAGCGCCGGTCCGGGTCTCATATTCCAGACTCTTCCGTATATTTTCGCCAAGATGGGTCTGGGAATGCCGTGGCTCAGTTCGGGAGTGGCCATCTTGTTTTTCCTTACCGTCATCATCTCCGCCATGACCTCCTCGGTTTCGCTCGTGGAGGTGGGAGTAGCCTATCTGGTAGAAGAGAAGAAATTCGAGAGAGGAACTGCCGCCCTTACCGTTTTCTGCGGGACATGGGTGTTGGGCATCCTGTGTTCCCTGTCGCTCGGCCCGCTTTCCGGACTCAGAGTAATAGGCAAACCTCTTTTCGATTTCCTCGACATGTTTTCCTCCAATTTCCTGCTGATAATCGGAAGTCTGCTCGCAGTGCTTCTCGTCGGCTGGAAAATGTCCGGAGCCGATGTACGTGACGAGTTCACGAACGGCGGGACAATCAAGGCCAATTGCAGGATTTTCAATGTATTGTACTTTATAATACGCTATGTCGCTCCGATAGCGCTGTTGTTTATTTTCTTGTCTAACTTCATTTTCTGATGAGAGAAACATTTGACAGCAGATTTGCGGTCATCATGGCTATGGCCGGATCTGCGATCGGACTTGGCAACATCTGGCGCTTTCCTTACCTTGTGGGAGAAGGCGGAGGCGCTGCTTTCGTGATAATATATCTTGTGGCGATGGTGATCCTTTCCATCCCGATTCTCATAGCCGAAAGCGTAATAGGCCGTAAGACGCAGTCCGGAACGTTCGGGGCCATGGAGAAGCTCGCTCCGGCCAGCAAATGGAAATGGCTTGGCTTGCTGACGGTGGTGACTCCTCTGATAATAGTATCCTACTATAGCGTCGTCGGAGGATGGTCCGTCGAATATCTTTATAAGGCCTGCACTTTGAGTTTCAGGGCTTCTTCCGTCGATTCAATGGGGAGAATGTTCTCGGATTTCGCTTCATCGGTATGGGGACCGATAATCTGCCATACCCTTTTTCTGGGACTGACGTGTCTGATTGTGCTGGCCGGAGTGAAAAAGGGAATTGAAACATTCGCCAAATACTCCATGCCCCTCCTTTTCGTTCTAATAGTTCTCATCATGGTTTACTCGCTCTCTCTTCCCGGTGCGGAAAAGGGAGTAGCATACATGGTCAAGCCTGATTTTTCAAAAATCGACGGGAAAACCATAGCCTCGGCGATGGGGCAGTCGTTTTTTTCGCTTTCCCTCGGTGTCGGTACCATACTTACGTACTCATCGTATATCAAGAAAGATGAAAATCTCATCACATCGGGGTTGGGGACAGCTTTTTTTGACCTGGTATTCGCACTCATCGCAGGTTTTGCAGTCATGCCGGCCGTGTTCGCCGCAGGCATAGAGCCAGGTGCCGGCCCGGGGCTGGTATTTGAGACCTTGCCGTATATCTTCGCGGAAATGGGAGCGGGCTTGCCTTTCATAAGCGCAGCCGTTTCCATACTTTTCTTCGTAACCATCCTTGTGGCCGCCCTCACTTCGTCCATCTCCATGATAGAGGTGGGTACCGCATATCTTGTGGAAGAAAAAAACATGAGCAGGGCCAAGGCGGTCGCCGTGCTTTTTGTCGGGACATGGACTCTCGGAGTTCTGTGCTCCCTGTCGTTCGGACCGCTCGGCACTTTCCACATAGCCGGTGTGAATCTGTTCGAATTCTGCGACAAACTTACTTCCAACTATCTCATGGCGTTCGGCGGCCTGCTGTTCACCATATTCGTCGGCTGGAAGATGTCCAGGAAGGATGTGCGGAACGAAATCACCAACAACGGCACATTGAAGGGAAACGACAGGTTTTTCGGACTGCTCTATTTTCTGATCAAATATGTAACCCCCATAGGGATTGTTTTTATTTTCATAACCAATTTCCTTATCTGACATGGCCCAAAGAGAAACATTCGGAAGCAGATTTGCAGTCATAGCCGCTTTGGCGGGCTCCGCCATCGGACTCGGCAACATATGGCGTTTCCCATACATGATGGGAGAAGGCGGCGGTGCGGCATTCATAATCATATACCTGCTCTCTTCCTTTTTTCTCGCCCTGCCGATATTTCTCTCGGAATCCATAATAGGAAAAACCACCCACAAAAGCACGTTCGGGGCCATGGAGCAGCTTGCCCCGGGGACGAAATGGAAATGGGCCTCCCTCCTTACTGTGTTTTCTCCGCTGATAGTTGTCTCATATTATAGCGTAGTGGGCGGCTGGTCTATCGATTACCTGTTCAAGGCAGTGACTTTGAGCTTTACCTCGAGTTCGGTCGACACGGTGTCGGACATGTTCGAGGGGATGATTTCCTCCGTATGGACTCCTGTCATATGTCACACGGTCTTTCTTGCCCTTACCTGTCTGATAGTGATAGGAGGTGTGAAGAAAGGGATAGAACGCTTCGCGAAAATCACTACTCCGATGCTGTTTGTCCTGATTGTGCTGATAATGATTTTTTCGGTCAGCCTTCCCGGAGCGGGAGAAGGGATCAGGTACATGCTTGATCCTGATTTTTCCAAGATAAACGGCAAGGTGGTCGCTTCCGCGATGGGGCAGTCGTTTTTCTCCCTTTCTCTCGGAGTGGGAGTGATACTTGTCTATTCCTCGTACATGAAAGATGACGAGAACGTATTTGAGGCCGGCTTCGGCACTGCTGTGTTTGACCTTATCTTTGCGCTGATCGCCGGTTTTGCAGTGATGCCGGCGGTTTTTTCGGCAGGGATAGCGCCGAGTTCCGGACCGGGGCTCATTTTCAGCACGCTGCCTTATATCTTCGCGAAAATGGGACTTTCCATGCCGTGGCTCAGTGCGGCCGTGTCCATACTTTTCTTCCTGACCATTCTTGTGGCGGCCCTGACATCGTCCATCTCCATGGTAGAGGTGGTGGTGGGCTACCTGACGGAGGAAAAGGGCATGTCCAGAAAGAAATCCACAGCTCTCGTATTTGCCTTCGCGTGGATACTGGGCTGCCTTTGTTCGTTGTCTTTCGGCCCTTTGAGAGACGTCAAGATATTCGGGGCTTCCATATTCGAGGCATGCGACCTTCTTGTTTCCAACTACCTCATGGCGTTCGGCGGTTTGCTTTTCACAATCTTCGTAGGCTGGAAGATGTCGGAGAAAACTGTCAGGGACGAGTTTACGGACAACGGGACGCTCAAGCTCAATTGCGTGATATTCAAATTTGTCTACTTTCTGATAAAGTATCTTGCCCCTGTTGGCATAGCCGTAATCTTCCTAACGAACCTTCTGCTTTAGGAGGACTCTCCGCGACATTGCCGGGAGTTCAGATTCCCAGCTCCTTTTTCATGCTGCGCAGCAGGTCGAAGGCCTGAAGCGGTGTCATGTTGTTGAGGTCCGCCGATTTAAGGGTGTTTTTCAGTGAGGACAGCGCCGGATCTTCCAGCTGAAACAATGACAGCTGGATGGCCCCATCCTCGGTAACTA
Source organism: uncultured Muribaculaceae bacterium (assembly GCA_964460265.1). Lineage (GTDB taxonomy): Bacteria > Bacteroidota > Bacteroidia > Bacteroidales > UBA932 > Cryptobacteroides. The sequence goes on from CAYWPV010000020.1 coordinate 9,436, forward strand.
CGCCTTCTCTGGTACTGTAGGCCTTTCTGAGTTTGCCGTAGGTTCCTTTGTCTGACATGCCTATTCCCCGGGATTCTCCCTTTTCAAGAGCTGCAAGCGTTTTCTCCGCCGATGAAATCACCTCCCTTGGCATACCGGCCAGACGGGCTACGTGGATACCGAAACTGTGCGCCGACCCTCCTTTCGCAAGTTTTCTCAGGAAGATGACTTTTTTGCCGACTTCTTTCACTTCTATATGCCAGTCGCTGACTCTGGGGTAGATGTTTTCCAGGTCGTTGAGCTCGTGGTAATGCGTGGCGAAAAGGGTTTTGGCTCTTCTTCCGTATTCGTGGATGTACTCCACGATGGCCCGTGCTATGGACATGCCGTCATAGGTTGACGTGCCCCTTCCTATCTCATCGAGCAGTACCAGAGAGCGTTCGGACAGATTGTTGAGTATCATGGCCGTTTCCAGCATTTCGACCATGAAGGTGGATTCTCCTCTTGAGATGTTGTCGCTTGCCCCCACCCTTGTGAAAATCTTGTCGCAGATGCCTATTCTGGCGGACGATGCGGGCACGAACGAGCCCGTCTGCGCCATTAGCACGATCAGGGCTGTCTGTCTGAGCAATGCGGATTTTCCGGCCATGTTCGGACCGGTGAGAATCATGATCTGATCATTGTCGCTGTCCAGATGGATGTCGTTCGGGACATATTCCTCTCCCGGAGCCATGAGAGTCTCGATTACGGGATGTCTCCCTGCCTTTATGTCTATCTCCAGGCCGTCATTCATCTCGGGACGGCAGTAGTTGTTGCTCTGCGCGAGGGCTGCGAAACCTGCAAGGACGTCTATCCTGGCGATGATGCCGGCATTTTTCTGTATGTCGGGGATATGCCTCCGGATTTCGTCCACAAGTTCGGAGAAGATTCCCGTTTCAATCTCATAGATCTTTTCCTCCGCTCCCAGGATTTTCGCCTCGTAGTCTTTGAGTTCCTGCGTGATGTATCTTTCGGCATTGACAAGGGTCTGTTTCCTTATCCATTCCGGCGGCACTCTGTCTTTGTAACTGTTGCGGACTTCCAGGTAGTAGCCGAAGACGTTGTTGTAGCTTATCTTCAGCGAAGGGATGCCGGTTCTCTCGCTTTCGCTCTGCTGGAGCTGCAGCAGGTAGTCTTTGCCTCCGCTGGATATCTCACGCAGAGAATCAAGTTCCGCGTCGACACCTTTGGCAATCACCGGGCCTTTTCCTATGATCGCGGCGCAGTCCTCCCTTATGGTTTTCCGGATGCGGGAGACGAGATCTCTGCAGTCCAGAAGGCTGTCCGCAAGAGAGATCACCGCAGGGTCGCCCCCCTTCCTGCACAGTTCGGCGATGGCCGGCAGCTGTCCGAGACCTCTGCCCAGCTGCAATATTTCCCTCGGAGTGATTTTTCCTGCGGCGGCTCTGGAAATGATTCTTTCCATGTCGCCTATGCAGGAAATCCGTTGCCTTACATTGTCCGATACCGCGGTGTCCGACATGAAGAAACTGATGACGTCATAGCGTGCTCCGAGCTCCTTCACGTCCATTACCGGCAGCGAGAGCCAGGTTTTGAGCAGTCTCGAACCCATCGGGGATGAACATCTGTCCATGACGCTCACGAGCGGAACGCCTTCCCCTCCGGCCGAGCTGTGGAAAATTTCCAGATTCCTCACGGTAAAGCGGTCCATCCACACGAAGCGGCCTTCATCTATACGGGAAATCGAGCAGATATTCTTCAGACCGCCGTGATGGGTCTGGTCCAGATAGACGAGCAGCGCTCCGGCCGCGCATATCCCGAGAGGGCATGAATCCACCCCGTATCCTTTCAGCGAGTCAACCTGCAGCTGCCTGCACAGGCGTTCGGTGCAGGAATCATAGACGAAGGCCCATTCTTCCGCCGTGGAGACGTATGCTTTGGTGCCGAGCTTCTCTTCCGCAAGTTTCGCATAATCTTTCCTGACCAGAAGTTCCTTGGGTGCCATGTTGGACAGGAGAGTCCTGATGAATTCCAGAGAGCCCTGGGTTATCTGGAAAGTGCCGGTGGAGACGTCCAGAAAGGCAGCCCCGTACAGTTCCTTCTCAGAGTATATCCCGGCAAGATAATTGTGTTCCCTGCTGTCAAGCATCTCCGCCCCGAATGCGACACCGGGGGTGACAAGTTCCGTAACGCCTCTCTTCACCAGTTTTCCGGCGAATTTCGGATTCTCCAGCTGGTCGCATACGGCCACCTTGTATCCTGCCTGCACAAGTTTCGGGAGGTATGCGTCGATGGCGTGATGAGGAAAACCGGCCATGGCTATTTCCCCTTTCGCTCCGTTCGATTTGCGTGTGAGCACTATCCCCAGAACCTTGCTTGCCAGAACGGCATCATCGGAATAAGTCTCGTAGAAATCACCGACTCTGTACAGCAGCACAGCTTCCGGATTCTTCGACTTGACTTCAAAGTATTGCTTTATCAGCGGTGTGTCCTCCGCCGCTTTCTTCTCTTTCATTTTTATCCTCTTGATATCATTCTCCACATGCCGGAGTGTTGCGGAAAAGCCGCTTTCCTTAGCAAATATACTCTTTTCTATGCTTTTTTCTTAAATTTGTGAATCATCAGAACTCTAAGATCATGTGCGGAATAGTTGGATATGTAGGTGACAAGCAGGCTTGTCCGATACTCATAAAGGGGCTTCACCGTCTTGAATATCGCGGTTATGACAGCGCCGGGGTGGCTCTCGTCAGCGACGGCGGCGGGCTCAACATATACAAGTGCAAAGGCAAGGTCGATGACCTGGAGCATTTTCTGACGGGAAAGGATGCAAGCGGCACCATAGGCATAGCGCACACGAGGTGGGCCACGCATGGCGTTCCGGACGATGTGAACGCACATCCCCTCTATTCGGAGTCCAAACGTCTCGCCCTGATACACAACGGCATAATCGAAAACTACAGGGTGCTGAAGGATGTTCTCATCCAGAAAGGGTATTCTTTCAGGAGCGATACCGACTCCGAGGTCGTGGTAAACCTCATCGAGTATATTCAGGACGAAGAAAAATGTGACCTCACAGAAGCCGTGCGCCTCGCTCTCAACAAAGTGATAGGGGCCTACGCCATCGCCATACTTGAGAAGGGCAACAAAGACAGAATCATCGCGGCGCGGCAGAGCAGCCCCATGGTGATAGGGCTCGGGAAGGGAGAGTACTACCTGAGTTCGGACGCGGCCTCGATCATAGACTACACGAACGATTTCGTCTATGTCAATGACGGAGAGATAGCTATCATAGACCGTAACAAACCGCTCAAGATCATTACTCTGGAAAACAAGGAATCCAAGTACAACGTCACCAATCTTGACCTGTCCATATCCCAGCTTGAGAAGGGAGGCTATCCGCATTTCATGCTCAAGGAGATTTTTGAACAGCCGGATACTCTCGTGGACTGCATCAGAGGCAGAATCAGCGAAGACACTGCCGATGTCATACTCTCCGGAGTCAGGGACAACAAGGAAAAATTCATCAATGCGAGGAGAATCATTTTCGTAGCCTGCGGCACGTCATGGCACGCCTCGCTCATAGGTGAACATCTGATAGAGGACTTCTGCCGCATACCCGTCGAGGTGGAGTACGCATCAGAGTTCCGGTACAGAAATCCCATAATCTACAAGGACGATGTGGTGATAGCCGTGTCGCAGTCGGGAGAGACTGCTGACACTCTTGCTGCCATACGCATAGCCAAAAAGGCCGGCGCTTTCGTGTACGGAGTCTGCAACGTGATAGGTTCTTCCATTGCCCGTGAGACTGATTCGGGTTCGTACATCCACGTGGGCCCGGAAATAGGTGTGGCTTCCACCAAGGCTTTTACCGGCCAGGTAACGGTTCTCGCAATGATAGCGCTTGCCATTGCCAGGGAGAAGCACACCCTGTCCGATGAGATGTATCATGAGATAGCCCGGGACATTCTTTCTCTTCCGGACAGGCTGAGGATGGTCCTCAAAAAGGATGACATGCTCTCGGATTTGTCAAAGATATTCACCTATGCCCACAATTTCATGTATCTCGGCCGTGCTTACGATTATCCGGTTGCATTGGAAGGGGCGCTTAAACTCAAGGAGATTTCATACATCCATGCGGAAGGCCTTCCTGCCGCAGAAATGAAGCATGGACCTATCGCTCTCATCGACAATGAGATGCCTATTGTCGTCATAGCTACTTCCAAGAGGACGCATGAGAAGATAATCAGCAACATAGAGGAAATCAAGGCGAGGGGCGGCCGGATAATAGCGCTCATAAGGGACGATGACACCCAGGTCAAGAAATTGGCGGACTGGACGATAGAACTTCCGGGCATGAATGACTGCCTTATGCCTGTAGTGGCCGCCATTCCTCTGCAGCTGCTTGCTTACCATATCGCCATAAACAAAGGGCGCAATGTGGATCAGCCGAGGAATCTTGCAAAATCCGTGACGGTAGAATAACATCCGATTTCCCCTCTCCGGGCGCCTATGAAGAGAGTTCTTATAATCACATATTATTGGCCGCCATCCGGCGGCTCGGGCGTTCAGCGTTGGGTGAAGTTTGCCAAATATCTGCCTTCAAACGGCTGGCAGCCGGTAGTATATACCCCTTCCAATCCCGAATCCGTCTCCTTGGACAGGTCTTTGGAAAATGACATACCTCCCGAGGCAGAGGTCATAAAAAGACCCATAAGGGAGCTTTATAGTCTGTACCGCAATGTGTCCGGAACAAAGAAGGGAACGGAGGTCAACCCCATAAACGGAAGGAAAAAAAACTTCGTCCAGGAATTACTGATGTTTCTCAGAGGCAATCTTTTCATACCGGACCCGAGGGTAGGCTGGGTGCGCCCGTCGGTCAAATTTCTCGAGGAATATCTGAAAAAGCGCCCCGTAGACCTGATTGTCAGCACGGGGCCTCCACACTCGATGCATCTCATCGCAAGGCAGCTTGCAAGGAAAACCGGACTTCCGTGGATTGCGGATTTCAGAGATCCGTGGACGAGACTCTTTTATTTCAAGCATCTTAACCTTACCTCCTTCTCCAGAAAAAGACACGAGAAGATGGAACGTTCCGTTCTTGACGAGTGCAGTACGGTCGTGTCCGTGTCCCCTTTCGTGCAGGAGGACTTCCGTTCCATGACCGGCACGCCTGTGGAGCTGATTACCAACGGATATGATCCGGACGATTACGAAGATGTGGACATCCAGGACGGTTTTTTCAACGTGACTCATACGGGGCTTTTTTCTGCCGACGGAAATCCGGACGTGCTCTGGAAAGTCCTTGCGGAAAAAAGCATATCGGTGCCCGACTTCGGAAAGAGGCTCAGAATAAGGCTGGTAGGAAAAACGGACAGCCAGATAATCTCGTCCGTTCAGGAGGCCGGTCTTGCCCGTAACCTTGTGGACATGGGCTATCAGTCCCATGACAGAGCCGTGATGGAGCAGGTGAACGCTTCCGTACTTATATTGCCTTTGAGGCATGAACCCGAATACAAGGCAACTCTTCCCGGGAAACTGTTCGAGTATCTTGCATCCCGCCGCCCGATTCTCGGAATAGGGCAGACGGACGGAGCCATGGCGGAAGTGATAGGCGCCACTTCTTCGGGCAAGGTATGCGCATGGGAAGATGAGGCTGCGGTGAGCGCTTTCATCGGACAATGCTGGTCTCTTTATGTGAGCGGAGAAAGCTGGAGCGGAACGAAAAACATAGAGCAGTATTCCAGAGTAGCTACAACCGCCAAGATGGCCTCATTGATGGATTCTTTGACAGGAGGGAACAAATGAAAAACAATGTTTTGAAGAGACTTATTCTTTATCTGGGAATTATCCTTCTTCTGCTGGCCACGGCCTATGCCTTCGTGCCTGAAGTGCTAAGCGGCAAAGTCGTCGATCAGAGCGACATATCCGGCTATATGGGCATGGCAAAAGAAACTTCGGACTGGGACAAAGCCCATCCGGACGACCGCACCGCGTGGACCAACTCCATGTTCGGCGGCATGCCCACGGTCATGTTGACCGGTAACGGGAAAGGTGACTGGACCAAGCCTCTCTACGACCTCATGTTCATAGGGCCGAGGCCGGCGAGCTATCTCTTCATATCACTGTTCGGGGCGTTTCTGCTTATGCTTGCCTTAGGCATCAATCCTCTGCCAGCGGCAGGAGGCGCGATTGCGGTGACATTCTGTTCCTACAACTTCCAGATAATACAGGTGGGACACAATGCCAAGATGGTCGCCCTCGCCTTTGCGCCGTGGGTACTTGCCGCATTCGTATGGACCTACCGTAAGGCGTTGGAAAGCGTCGGGAAAAGCTTTCGGCGCAGACTTCCTTCGGTCATTCTCGGCGCGGCGCTCTTCGCCATGGCCCTCAATTTCCAGATAAAGGCGAACCATGTGCAGATTTCATATTATCTGGCAATAATAATTCTTTCCTGCTTTGCTGTGCTTGCGGTGTGGACCTTCGTCAGGCGCAAAGACAGGATAAGGGACTTCTTCGCGGCATCGCTTCTTCTGCTGGTCCTGGGCTGCGTCGGCATTGCGGTGAACGCCAACAGGCTCATCCCGACATATGACTATTCCAAACACACCATGAGGGGAGGCTCGGAACTTGCGTCCGACGGATCGGGAGACAAATCGAAAGGGCTTGATCTGGAATATGCGACGGCATGGTCCTATGGGTGGGAGGAACTGCCTAACATGATGATTCCGGACTATAACGGAGGCTCGTCCGCCACGGCCGTAAATCCGGACAAATCCGCGACAATCCGGTTGCTTAAGGAGTCCGGACAGACAAATCTCCGGTCCATAGCCAAAGCGCTGCCTCTGTATTGGGGACCGCAGCCTTTCACGGCAGGTCCCATGTATATGGGGGCGATCACGATATTCCTTTTCGTCATGGGACTCGGTCTTTACAAGGGGAAAGAGAAATGGTGGGTGCTGATACCGTCGGCGATAGGAATCCTGCTCGCTCTCGGCAATCATTTCATGCCATTTACGGAATTCTGGTACAAATACATACCTTTCTACAGCAAGTTCAGGACTGTGTCCATGGCGCTGGTCATTCTTCAGCTGACGCTGCCGGTCCTTGCTTTCCTCACTCTGGACAGGATCGTAAGAGGTGTCTATGACAGGAAGGATTTCGCCAGATGGAGCCTTGTGGCGCTTGTCTGCACTGCGGGCTTCTGTTTCTATTCCATGTTCGGCATAGGCCGGACATTTACAGGACCGGCGGATTCGGGACAGCCCGATGTTCTGGTTGAGGCGTTCATTGCCGACCGAAAGGCGTTGCTTAGAAAAGATGCGCTGGAAGCTTTTCTGTTCATAGCCGTATCGTTCTGCCTCCTGTGGTGGGGTGTTTTCGGCTTCCGCAAGGAAAATGGGCATTCCAAGGAAAGGAGGGTCGCCGCCGCGCTGGCGATATGCGTCCTTGTGCTGGTGAACATGTTCGGCATCGGGAAGCGTTACCTGAACAGCAGCCATTTCGTGGCCAGGCACGATTTTGAACATCAGTTCACGGCAAGGCCCGTGGACAAGCTGATACTTGAGGACAAGTCTCCGGACTACAGGGTTCTCGACCTTTCCGTAAATGTGTTCAACGATTCCTATTCAAGCTATTTCCACAAGAGCATCGGGGGCTACAGTCCTGTGAAACTTCAGCGCTATCAGGACCTGATAGACAGATATCTTGTCCCCGAAATCAATGCTGTGATAAGATCTCTGACCGGACTTTCCACCATCGGAGAGGCACAGGCGGCGATGCCTGAGATTCCTGTCCTGTCCATGCTCAATGACAAGTACATAATCATAGATCCCGATACGGTGCCTCTGGTAAATGAAAACGCTAACGGCAACTGCTGGCTGGTGGATTCCGCCGTGGTGGCATCGGGACCTGATGAAGAAATAGCTCTCCTCGGCGGCACGGATCTCCGCAGCACGGCTGTGATAGGGCAGGATTTCAAGGATTTTGCTGAAGTCCGCGCAGGCGGTTCGGAATCCGATTTCATCGAGCTTGAGAGCTATGCCCCCAACGAACTGCGTTACAATTATGAAATCTCGTCCGGCAGGACGGCTGTTTTCAGCGAGATATATTATCCCGACGGATGGACCGCAGTCCTTGACAACGGGCAGGAGGTGGAGCTTTTCAGGGCCGACTGGACTCTCAGGGCCGCACATCTGCCTGCCGGTAAGCACACGCTGACCATGCGTTTCGAGCCAAGGTCATACGTTGTCAGTTCCGACATTTCAAGGGCTTCATCCGCCGCTCTTTTCGTCTTCATTTTGCTGAGCATAGCCGGCGTATTCGCATTTAAGGGAAAGAATGATGAAAATGCTGTACAGGGACGCTGAGACTGAACTGCTCAGAAGGCAGAGGTGGCTGTCCAAAGAACAGTTCAGCAGATTCACCCTTGTGGGAGGCCGCCATCTGTCCGGCAAGACAACGCTGATTGCGGAGGCATATTCCGATGAACCCTTCCTCTATTTCAGAATCGGCGGCAGGTGCGATATCCTCCAGATGGAGGAAGCTATGGCGCAGTGTAGAAACATACTCGGCGCAGATGTCGTAATGCCCGCCACAGGCGATTTTGCCGCTTTGCTTGACAGTCTTTACGGTCTGTCCGTGGAGAGGGCCCTGACGGTCGTGATAGAAGGTTTTGACGAGCTGGTGCGCAAGTCATCGGACAGAGGGGAGCGGTTGAAAAAGATCATCCGTGGCCGCAGACGCTCCACCCGCCTGAATCTTGTGGTCACATTGTACAACCAGGCGGCCGAGGAGGCGATATTCCATGCACCGGATGCTCCGCTGCACAACTGTCTCGACATGAAGATAGGGCTTTCCTTCCTGAAAATATCGGAAATGAAAGCTCTTCTGGATTCTACCGGGGCTGAGTGGAAAAACATTGACCTGTTGACATTGTACATGCTCACCGGAGGATGTCAGAAGCTCGTTACGGCGGCACTTTCCGAAAAGGCGACAAGCAGGAGCGGAATGCTGGATTATTTCCTCCGCAAGGATTCACCTCTGGCGGAGACCGGTCGGATGAGGGTTGACAGCGCTCTCGGACACAATAGGGAGGTCTACATCTCTTTGCTCCAGCTTGTGTCGCAGGGCTGCACTACGCTCGGTTCCATGCAGGACGCGTTGGGCAAGATAATAGTCGGAGGCCATCTGGCAAAACTTGAGGAAGACTATGGATTCCTGAAGAAGACCCGTCCCGTCCTTGCCGACAGAAAAGAAAGGAATGTGGTGAGGTACATCTTTGCCGACCAATATATGGATTTCTGGTTCAGATACATAGAGTCTTACCGGGATTACGCGGAGAGAGATTGCTTCGCTTTCATCCGCTCTGTCATAGAAAACGATGCCGCATATACGAAAAAAGTCCTGACCAGCTATTTCCGACAGCTTTTCTGCGAAGAGAACGGTATCGGAGAAATCGGCGGAGACTGGCGTTCCGGAAAAGAAAAAACCTTCGAACTGGATGTCGTAGGACTGGATGCCAAAGCGGGACGGGCGCTGGTCGCCGATGTGGAGACTGATCCGTCGCTGTTTGACAAAGACTCTTTCCTCGGCCGCATCATAGCGTTGAGAAGAAAAGCCCTGAAAGGATATTTCGTCGATTCAAGGCTTCTTACGCTTAATGATATGTAGGAGTCCTACTCTTCCGGGAGTTCTTTTTCTTCAATCACGTCTCCGTGGAACCGGACCACGGCCTCTTTCCAAAAATCGGTATATCCGGGCTGTTCCACGCTTTCCGGCATGTGTCTGCTGAATTCGCTGTGGATGAAATCTCCGTTTTCATCCTGCGGCTTCACGTTTCCGTCTATGAACTTGACGGTCAGGGTCTTCTCCAGTTCCGACCATGCTTTGAACTGATTCTGCGCGGTGTTCACGGAATATCTGGTAAGAAGTCTCTTCACGGCGGCGAAACTTTTGCCTGTGTCTTCCTTGGGATTGTAGCCGTAGCCCTTCTTCCGGGCTTTTGTCATCTCCTTGTCCGCGGCCGCCTGGTACAGGTCGAGAGCCTTGTTGTCATTGAGATGAACCTGTTCGAGCTGCTCCTTTTCGAATGCGTCTATCCGCTCCCTCACGTACGGGGCCATCTGGTTGTACATCCTGTAGCAGGCGTTGGAAATCCTGTTGTTGATCCAGAACGAGGAAGTTTCGGAATAGGTCAGCATGTCTCCGTTCCCTTCCTCGAAGCATTCCGGAACCTTGTCTGTGTTCGTGTATATGGGAGTTATGTAGGAAGTCGCGGCATCGTCCGTTCCGAACCACAGGATTCCTCCTATCACGTCGGGAAACGCACCTCTGGACTGGCCCACGAACCAGAATCCTGTCTGTTGCGTGGCAATCGCCCTCTCGTTGGTGTAGGTCTTTCCTTCGTATTCGAAGTCCATTGGACGCCATCTGTAAGGAAGAGCGTTTCCGCCTGCGCCTATGTCCTGAGTCATGTCCATGGGCGTGCCCTCGTAATGGTCCCTCATCACGTCGGCTATGTCCTTTACGCTTAGCTTCTTCGCCGGTTGGATGAAAAGAGGGAGCCTGGCGGATTTGTCATATCCCATGGCATAGTCTATGAACTTGTAGGCGTCTTTCGTCAGTATTCTGCCGTTTTCGTCCTCATAGCTGAACCAGCCGTTGCTCAAAATGTTGAACGCGCTCCATACCCTTGCTTCACACCCTCTCAGGCTTCCGAAACTCAGCGGGGCATAGGCATCGCAGAAGCTGAACTCATCGTCCTCTCCGTCGAAATAACCTTTTTTTCTTGCAAAGGAAATCACGTCGTCCGAGTACAGGCAGTTTTCAGGATCATGCAGCGGGAATACGCTGATTCTCGACTGGTTGGCGTGTGCGGAAATGTATCCGTCGGGGACCCGTCTTGCCACCCATACGACTCCTTTGTTGAGATTGCGTCCGTTCTTCATCAGAGTGCCTTTGCCGATTAGGTCCATTATCCAGACCTCGTTCTTGTCGGCGATAGTAAACGATTCCCCGGATGAGGCATAGCCATATTCGTCGGCGAGAGAGGTGATGAGTTCTATCGCCTCGCGTGCCGTCCTGCAACGCTCCAGAGCAATGTATATCAGGGAACCGTAATCGATGGAGCCCCTTCTGTCGTATAGCTCGGAACGTCCTCCGAATGTAGTCTCGGCAATGATTAGCTGATGCTCGTTCATGTTGCCGACCCTCTTGTAAGTATGGGGGACCTGCTCAATCTCGCCGAGATATTTTCCGGAATCCCAGTCGTAGATTTTCCGAGTGTCTCCGGGTTTCCAGTCGGCTGCGGGCGCGAAATACAGTTCTCCGAAGAGAGTGTGCGAATCGGCCGCATAGGATACGAGGATGGAACCGTCGGCACTTGCGCCTTTGGTGACTATCACGTTGGTGCAGGCGTCTCCGGAGAAGGGAAGCCAGAGCGTCGCCATGACTGCGATAGCCGAGCAAATTATTGTTTTTCCGTGCATAAATGGTTACTTTTGTGAGTTTGAGAAACAAATTTATGAATTTTTTCGGTATGAAACGGATATTAAGACTTATAATGCTGACAATCGGAGTGTTTGCTCTGGCGCAGGCAGCTGCGTCGGCGCAGACGGCCGGGCAGAAGAGAATGGATCCGGAAGATTATGCCGAGAAGGAGACGGAAAGGCTGGAGGCTTCGCTCGGACTTGAAGGCTGGCAGACGTTCTATGTCGATTCCATATTGCGCAACAACTATGTGGCCATGCAGGAGGAAATAGACGAAATGCGTGAGGCTAAGGTCGACAATTACAACCTGTATCTGTCCGTGCAGGACAAATGGCTTGAAAAGACGGATTCCGCATTCATGAAGTATTTCACGCCTGAACAGTGGAACAGATATTTGAAAAGCGGAGCGGCCAAGCAACAGAAGGCGAGGGCCAAAAGAGCCGCCAAATCAGGAAAATAACATATATACGGAAATAAACTATGTCAATGAAGGATGAGATAGAGAGAGTGGCCGCCGAGCTGGAAGCTCTCAAGAGCTGTACCGAAAAAGAGGTGGAAGGGGCTCGCATCCATTTCCTCGGGAAGAAAGGGGAGATAACGAAGCTGTTTGAGGAATTCAGGACGGTTTCTCCGGAGATGAAAAAGGAATTCGGACAGAAACTGAATATCCTCAAGAAAAACGCTGCTGAAAAGATAGCGCAGCTTAGGGATCTTTCAGCGGCCACGGCCGTTTCCGCGGAGAAAAAGGAGGATGTCACCTTGCCCGGGGATCCGTTTCCGCTCGGGTCCCGTCATCCTGTATCCATCGCCCGGCAGGAGATTATAAACATTTTCAAGAAATTCGGCTATGATGTGGCGGAAGGTCCGGAGATAGAGGACGACTACCATGTCTTCGAGGCTTTGAATTTCCCTCCTAACCATCCGGCGCGTGACATGCAGGACACCTTCTTCGTGTCGGCAGGCCATCCGGACCCTATACTTTTGCGCACCCACACTTCAAGTGTTCAGGTGCGTACCATGGAAACGCAGTCGCTGCCTATAAGGGTGGTGTGTCCCGGACGCGTGTTCAGAAACGAAGCCATTTCCGCCCGTGCACATTGCATCTTCCATCAGGTGGAGGGGCTCTATATAGACAATAATGTAACTTTTGCGGATCTTAAGCAGGCGATTCTGCTTTTCGCCAGAGAAATGTTCGGCCCTGAAACGCGCATCCGCATGAGGCCTTCCTATTTCCCGTTCACGGAGCCGTCCGCAGAAGTGGATGTCAGCTGCAACATCTGCCACGGGAAGGGCTGCAACATCTGCAAGGGAACAGGTTGGCTGGAGATACTCGGCTGCGGCATGGTGGACCCTAATGTGCTTGAGGCCTCGGGGATAGATTCCCGCAAATACAGCGGCTTTGCCTTCGGTATGGGCATAGAGCGCATAGCCATGCTTAAGTGGCAGGTCAACGATCTTCGCCATTACTTCGAGAACGACATGCGCTTCCTGAAGGAGTTCAGTTCAGCAGTAGAAGTCTAACCGCCTGAATCCCAATAAATGGGTATGGACCGGGGTATGCAGTTTGCCTTTTCTTTACAAGGTTGGTTTTATTCTCGGCACTTCCACATGGGGAGCCGGTGAACTTCAGGATGGCTGGGCCGACGCTGTCGTGGACGGCAGGATTGACGCATGGGTACCTGCCATAAAGGCAGCATTGGTATAATTCGCGCCGCGACAGTGCAAAAGAATAGGGGAGAGGAATGATTTTACCAGCCTCTCCCCATTTTTTTACAAAATCATTTGCGGATAAAAATTTTTGTGCATATATTTGCTCTCCCAATGCGGAAATAGCTCAGTTGGTAGAGCACGACCTTGCCAAGGTCGGGGTCGCGAG
>CAYWPV010000021.1:0-22555 GCA_964460265.1 uncultured Muribaculaceae bacterium
TCGGACATCTGGCCGGAGTTTACGTGCCAGCCGACATTTACGTCAGGTATCTGAGAATGAGAGGAGAAGACGTGCTCTATGTCTGCGGAAGCGACGAGCATGGAGTCCCCATCACCATAACGGCCCGTAAACAGGGCTGCTCACCGCAGGACATCGTGGACAAGTACCACAAAATCATAAAGGATTCATTCACGGGACTCGGCATCAATTTCGACATTTACGGAAGGACGACCTCCAAAGTCCATCACAAGAATGCGGCCGAGTTTTTCCGCAAGCTTTACGACGAAGGGAAGTTCATCACAAAGGAAACCGAGCAATACTACGATCCTGTAGCCAAGACCTTCCTGGCCGATCGCTACATCGTGGGTACCTGCCCCAGATGCGGCTATGAGGACGCATACGGAGACCAGTGCGAGCATTGCGGCAGCACCTTGAGCCCGGAAGAACTGATCAATCCGAAATCGAAGCTCAGCGGAGCGGAACCTATAAAGAAGAAGACCTCACACTGGTATCTTCCTCTCGACAAATATGAGGGCTGGCTCAGGAAATGGATACTCGACGGCCACAAAGAATGGAAAAGCAATGTGTACGGACAGTGCAAAAGCTGGATAGAAGGCGGTCTTCAGCCCAGGGCGGTAAGCCGGGACCTTGACTGGGGCATACCGGTGCCTGTGGAGGGTGCGGAAGGAAAGGTCCTGTACGTCTGGTTCGATGCGCCCATAGGATATATTTCCAATTCGCAGGAACTGCTTCCCGATTCGTGGCAGACATGGTGGAGAGATGACAGCACCAAGCTGGTGCATTTCATAGGCAAGGACAACATTGTTTTCCACTGCATCGTTTTTCCCTCCATGCTCAAGGCTTACGGCGGCTACGTGCTTCCCGACAACGTTCCGGCCAACGAATTCCTCAACCTTGAGGGCCGCAAGATTTCCACGTCCCGCAACTGGGCGGTCTGGGCTCAGGAATACCTGGAACAGTTCCCCGGAAAAGAAGATGTCCTCAGGTACGTTCTTACGGCCAACGCGCCGGAAACCAAGGACAATGATTTCAGCTGGAAAGATTTTCAGGCACGGAACAACAGCGAACTTGTGGCGATATTCGGCAACTTCGTAAACCGTGCCGTAGTGCTCACGCACAAATATTTCGGAGGGAAAGTTCCTGCTCGCGGTGAACTTGAAGAGATTGACAGGCAGGCGCTTGATGCCATTCCTGAACTTAAGGCTTCATTGGCCCGCAACATAGAGACCTACCATTTCAGGGAGGCTCTCAAGGATGCCATGTCGGTGGCGAGGGTCGGCAACAAGTACATATCGGACACCGAGCCATGGAAAGTGGCCAAGAGCGATATGGGACGCTGCGCCACGATACTTAACGTATGCATCCAGATCTGTGCCGATCTCGCCGTGGTGTTCGAGCCTTTCACGCCTTTTGCTGCGGAAAAACTGCGCCGTATGCTCGGAGTTTCGCTCTTTTCAGGCTATGACCACAGAAAAGGTGAACAGGTTACGGAAAATACCTACAGGGAAGGTGAAGGTGCCGCTCTTCATACGGTCCATGCCGGAGAAGAAGCCGTATTCTCCGATTCTCCATGTCTGAACTGGGATATGGTAGGGGATTACGATATAATCCCTGCCGGACATGTGATCGCCGAGCCCGAGCTGCTGTTCTCCAAAGTTGAAGACGAGGCGGTGAATGCTCAGATTGAACGTCTTGATATCATACGCAGGGAACAGGAGGCTGAAGCTGCAAAGAAGGCTGCGGAAGAAGCCGCAAAAAAAGTGGAACCGATGAAGGCTGAAGTCAGCTGGGACGACTTCAACAAGATGGATATAAGGACGGCAACCATTCTCACGGCCGAAAGAGTACCCAAAACTGAAAAACTGCTTAAGTTCACTCTTGACACAGGTATGGACAAGAGAACGGTGGTGTCAGGTCTGGCGAAGTACTACAGTCCCGAAGAGCTGGTGGGAAGGCAGGTATGTATTCTTGCAAACCTTGCTCCCCGGACCATACGCGGAATCGAGTCCAGAGGAATGATTCTGACCGCAGTCCAGGGAGACGGAAAACTCAGGCTGATTTCTCCTTGGGAGGTTCTGACCGACGGAGCTCAGATTGAGTAGAGTAAGCTACAGCTTTATAGTGATTTTATGGGAAGCCTTGTTTACCGGGAGCAGGTAGACAAGGTTTCCGTATTTATCTTTGTTTCCTTTGACGGTTTTCCCGTCGCAGCTTACCGAAGCTTTGGGTGCGGAAACTGTAAGGGCGGCAGTGTGGTCCGTTGAACCTCCGTTGACCAGTTCCAACTCCAGTCTTGACAGATTCCGGGCAATGAAAGCGGGCTTTTCAGCGGACCAGTTGTCCCTGTCAAGCTGAATGGTGACTCTTTTTTTGTCTGAAACGAAGGACAGCTTTTCCCTGACTCCGTCGTCGGGAATGAAAGAGAATCCGTTTTCGTCTGAACTGAAGTCTTTCCCGCCGTATATGGTCCAGCCGAAATCCGGATCATCCGCCAGAATTGTCCCGGCGGTCCTGGTGATGGCGCACATTCCGAGATCTCCCTCTCCGCAGTATCTCCACGGCCCTCTGGGCTCTTGGGTTCCGATCCATGCGGATCCGAACTTCAGAGATGTGAAGGCCTGGCCCATGGCACCGTCCTTTTCCTTTCCGGGATGCCAGAATCCGTACCCGGATGCCTCATCCCCTGCGTTCACGAGACCGAAAGGCGCGAGGTAGCTGCTGTATCCGAGCCGGATCGCATCGTAGGGGTCGGAAGCATAGCGGAGTCCGTATTCGAGAACGCCCCAGCCTCCCATGCGTGCCATGTAGCTCTGGACGCTCCAGTCCGATGAGTGCAGGAAGTCTCCGCCCAGAATGTACCACTGGTTTTCAAGTACGCCCCTGCAGGAAAGGTTGGCGTAGAACTGTCTTTCCATGAAATCCTTTACCGCATCGCTTTTTGCGTTTTTCATGCCGTAGTCCGCCAGTGCGAATGTGGATTCGAAAGCTGTTCTGTCAGTGGCGTACTCCGAACGGTACGGATATCTGCTTTCGTGGACGAAATACCTGACCTTCTTTTCCCAGTTGCCTCTGATGCTGTCCGCCTGGGCTTTGAACCCCTTGGCTTCAAGCTCGTCTATCAGGTCGGGAATGATGTTTTCATTGTAGGCTCCCCACTTGAAAGTCTCATAATATTCCCCAAGCTGTTCGGTAGGGTATCTGAAATACGCCATGGCAGTGTAGCAGGCTCTTTTCAGATATTCGTCCGCATCTGCCAGACTGCACATTTCAGGATAGCGCGACGCTATTTTGTACATTTCCCACCAGAGCATGATTACGTGGGGGTAGTCGTATGTCCTCCAGACTCTTGTCTTGTCGAGTTTGTATTCCGAATATGTCGCTCTCAAGTCCAGATGTCTGTTTATGTACCAGTTGGGAGTACCATAGACTCCATACTCCAGAGGTGTTTCCTTGTCCGTGCGCTGAAGTCCTCCCCAGACGAAATGACTGATGTGGTATTCGAGGGATTCGATTTCCTTTTTGTCCGGGAATACGGCGTTCTTAGAGGCGATGAAAGGCGCTTTCCCCAGAACAGGATCGTCGCTTGCGAGGAAGTAGGTAAGCTTTTCATCGAAATAATCCGGATTGTCGGGTCCTCTCAGTTCTCCGCTGACCATGTCATAGACGCTGTATAGGCCATCGTACCATTTGCCAGTGTTTTTCCACTGCTGGTGATTCACCAGAAAACTGCTTCTTTTCTTGAGAAGCTCTTCGGGGCTGAGAGAAGAAAAGAATTCCAGATAGGTCTTCCTTCCTCCGTCAAACCAGACCGTAAGCATGTTTTCTCCGAGTCTGTCGAACTCCACATCCCATATTTCCGCATCGCCCTTTCTTTCTCTGAGGGCGAGCCTGGTTTCCGAAGGAAATTCCGCCGTCACGGAATCTATGGAACATTTCGTCCTTAAAGAGAAAGACGCTTTGTGTTTTCTCGGAACGGTCATGCCCGGAGCGACCTTGGTATCTATGGAATACCGGTCGAAAAGCACGTCTCGTATACCTTTGTATGAGTCAGCCGAGGTGAGGAGGAAACTGTAGCCGATGCTGCTGCCTTCATCTCCGGCCGGAGCGAGATTGCCCCATGTGTGTTCCTGTCTCCAGCTGCCCCTCTTTTCTTCACCTCCGCTTTTGCCTGAACGGATGTATGCAAGGTATCTTCCTCTGTCGTTTGTAAAGTATTCGAGAGGAGTGCCTTTGAGCGGCATGAACACAGTATACGGTGCCTCACCGCCCAGCCTCGTGAAATAGAGGAAAGAGGCGTCGCCTGATATGAAAGCATGCTTGGTGAAAGTACGCTGGAACACCTCGTCGGTCCCGTCGTTTTCCACATAGCTGTTCCATGGTACCGCCACGGCCAGATTGCCTATGAGCACAGGGAAACGGCTGTTGTTGCTGATTTGTATGTCCCAGCGCAGTCCTTCGTCTTCGAGGCTGAATCTGTGGGTGACAAGCAGCACGTTTCCTATCGTATGGTCTGAATATACCACAGACTCTCCATCTTTTGCAAAGGTCCTTCTGTCCGACGGAACGCTCAGCCAGACCCCGTCCTTGACCTTGTAGTCGAGAACCAGAGATCCGAGAACATTCATCTCCCCGATTATGTCGGCGGCGAAACCGTCTTTCTTGTCTATGGCTTTCCGGATGCCGGTGGAGTCATAGGAGATTGTCCATCTTCCGTTTTCCATGGATTGTGTCGGTGATGGAGAACCGGGCTTTTCCTGTCCGGAAAGAGTGGCAGCCGCCATAACGGCCAAAGCTGTGATAAATGCTTTCATGGCTAAGTTTCAGTGTGTTCGTGTTTTCAGTTTTCTGACGGAACTGTCCTGCGCAGAGGGGTTATGGTCACAGGGCCGAGGAGTCCGGAGTCCTGTACAGGCCAGTTCTTTGCCGTGAAATATCCGTGTTCGTCCCTGTCCATGGGCAATCGCGCCTGAAGATTGGCGTTGTACATTATTTTCCAGTCGACGCCTCTCTTGTCCAGGTCGGCTATTCTGTTTCCCGTCAGGTTGGAGACTTTTATGGTAAGTTCGCCTCCCTTGGCAGCCTTGTCTGCACTCAGAAGGACCGTATAGGGCGCTCCGAGTACGGTGCCGAGATATTCTCCGTCCAGATATACCGAGGCACTGGAACGGACATCTCCAAGATTCAGGCTCCAGCAGTCGGCTTCGCCCTCCGTGGCCTTGAGTGCGGTATTGTATTGAGCCGTGCCCGAGAAAACTTCATACTCTTTGCCGTAGGCCGTCCATGAGCCCGGCTCCTGAGCGGTGAGGACTGCGGGAAGTTCCGGCCCTCCTTTTATGAAGCTGATTTCCCATGGACCGTCAACCTTTGCCGCTTCACCGGCCTCCTCGTAGAAATCGTAACCGTTTCCGGAATATTCTCCCGCGAACGTTTCCAGAAGCAGAGCCTCTCCGGGAAGAAGCTTCATGAACACTTCCGTGCCTTTGTCGCCCTTGCGGATCGAGGCATAGCCGAAGCGTTCGTCCATGGGATTGTAGATGCCCGCGGTACCGCATACGGCATCAATCGGAAGCCATCCTTCAAAGGCGTTACCGGATGCGTTCTTCACGAAGTAATACTTTCCTCCGTCGTCCTTTATCCTTCTTATGCATTGCATCCCGTTGTCATACATGATTTCCCTGCTGATTCCTGCCAGGGCGAGCATGGCGTCGAGGTCTGAGGACACCATGATCTGTCCTTTTCCTGTCCGGGAAATCCTTACTCCGTTCTCATCCGTGAAGGCAAGATTCTTCTCCAGCCCTTCCAGTTCTTCTCTTCCTTTTTCGAGATTTGAAAGTCCCGGTACATCGGCGGGGAGATCATTCTCCACGATTACGACAGCTCCCTCTTTGGCAAGTTCAACCAGTCTGCGGAAAGTCTCGGGCAGCATTTTTCCGCATTCCGGAACTATGATGGCCTTGTATGCGCTGCCTCCGGCGGTGAGGATTTTCCCTTTGCGCACATGGATGTTTTCAAGCACCATCCTGTCGGAGATATAGTCCCAGCTGTAGCCTTTGTCGTAGAGGTATTGCGCTGATTTGCCTATGGCGCTCATCAGAGGTGTGTTCTGGTTCATGTGGTACAGCATGGGCTCGCGCCCCCTTTGCGAAAGAAGATCCGTCGCGTTGAAGAAGAGCAGCAGGTCATTGTCGGGTCTGCCGGCCTGAAGGAAGGTCTGGCAGTGCGCGATGTAGCGGTTAAGAGCGGGGAAGTCCTCCCAGAAACTGTTTTCCGGCTTGAAATGTACGGCAGCATAGAACATCCAGCCCGGCCATGGGGCATCTTTCGGCGACATGCATGTCCCGTGATAGAACACGTGGTTTACTCCGGATAGAAAGTAGATGTCGATAGCGTCCTTCACGTCTCCGAGAGTGGAAAGGAAGTGCTCGTTCAGCCATGTCGCCGATTCTGAAGAGGTCAGCGGCTTGTCTGTCACATGTGCGGCGGATGATGCGGTCTTCATGCCGATTATTGAACGACCCTCCGTTTCAGGGACATCGCTGACGGCATAGAGATCCATGATGTTTGCCGGAGAGCCGTGTGCCTGGTTACGTATGCCCTTGCCCTGTTTCGCGGCCCATTGCTGCCACGTCATGGAGTATTCTTCACGCAGAAGCTCTCCTATGGTAGTCCGGTAGTCGAAGACCACTCTTTCGGCGGTATCGCTCACGTCCTTGGGATTCAGGAGCATGTTCATGTACGGTTTGAGGTCGTAGCCTCTTCTGTCCTTGAATTCTTCGAAGAAGTCTTCCGTCCAGTCGGATTGGCCGAAAGAATCGTCAACTTCATAGGAATCGTTGAAATAGTAGCGTATGGTGCTCACGTCATAGCCTTTGAACGCCTCGTCGAATTTGGCGAGATAACGTTCGGCGGCCTCTTTCGAGAAATGATCTATCACGTCGCCTTCTCCTCCCGGACCTGCACGCTCCACCATCTTGCCGTGCCAGCCGAGGAACATGGCGCAGATTGTCCAGTCTCCTTCAGGGGCAGTCCAGTTCAGCTTGCCGTCCGTATCCACTTTGCCGCTGAGGTCTTCATACCGGCCGTCGGCGCTGTTGGCAGTGACTGCTATCAGGGGGAGCGGCTGAGGGTACCTCACCTGCTCGAAGGCATATTGCTGCAGACTGTCATTTTCCGCTATGGGATATTTGAGGTGTGCGAAATCCGTCTTCAGGCCGAGAGTGCGCAGAAGCGGAGTCTCGACATATTCTATCTTTTCATTCAGAGATTCCCCTCCTTTGAGAGCGTATGTTTTGTGCGCCAGATATCTGCAAGCATAGTCCGGAGTGACCCAGTTGCCTCCGAACGGCCATCCCGACGCGTTGGCAAGGTCTATTCCCAAATCCCTTTTTTCGGCTTCCTTCAGAGTGAAGGTGAAGAGGTCCATCCATTCGGGAGAAAGATATTTTCTGTACTTGTCCTCATATCCCTTGACCCCGTAGATGGTCGTGACCTCAAGACCTCCGAGTCCTGCATCGGAATAGGCATCAAGCATATACGTCATGTCGGACTCGCTTGCCGCGCTTGCGGGCCACCACCAGCGCGACCACGGCTTGGCCTGTCTTGTGATTTCGGGCCATGCAAGTTCACCTGTTTCTTTTGTTGAGTTCCCTTCGGAGCAACCGATTAAGAGGGACGCTGCCGCCATTGCGGCGACAGGCATGCGGAAAAGTTGTCTCATAAAGTTCTGATTTGTTTTTTTTTCGAATCTGTTGCAGAACACGGTATGGCAGATGATGCCCGTCATCACATATTCGACTATTCCGAGGCCGAAAGTCCCGGAGGCAAGGGCAAAAAGACTTTTTTTCATTCCTTTGTGCATGTGTCGGTCTTTAGATCATGCATTTCCGCAAATGCACAGCAACAGATGCTAATTTACGAAAATGCAAAGATAAAATCGCCGATGTCGGGAAAAATTAAAAAACAGAAGAAGTTGTTTTGCGCTTGAGTGAAAAAATTGTATTTTTGAACCCCTGTTAGAAATGTGATAAAATGAACACGAAGTACGTATTTGTAACAGGCGGAGTGGCTTCGTCACTCGGTAAAGGCATCATTGCGGCCTCCTTGGCCAAACTTCTCCAGGCGAGGGGCCTAAGAGTGACAATCCAGAAATTCGATCCATACATAAACATAGATCCGGGCACCCTGAATCCCTATGAACATGGTGAATGCTATGTCACCGACGACGGGGCGGAGACCGATCTGGACCTCGGCCATTATGAAAGATTTCTCGGCGTGCACATGTCCAAGGCGAACAACGTCACCACCGGCAAGATCTACAACACGGTGATCACCAAGGAGAGGGAAGGAGCATATCTGGGCAGGACCGTTCAGATCGTGCCCCACATCACGGACGAAATCAAGCGCAGGATGCTGCTTCTCGGCAAGACGGGAAAGTTCGATGTCATCGTGACCGAAATCGGCGGAACTGTGGGCGACATGGAATCGCAGCCTTTCATCGAGGCCATGCGTCAGCTTCAGTGGGAAATGCCGGACGAGGATTTCATGTCCATCCATCTGACGCTCGTTCCATATCTTGCCGCTGCCAAGGAACTCAAGACCAAACCCACCCAGCATTCCGTGCAGCAGCTTCAGCAGGCGGGAGTGCATCCGGACATAATCGTGTGCAGGACTGAACATCCTCTTTCCCAGGAACTCAGGAAAAAGATCGCGCTTTTCTGCAACGTGAAACCTGGACACGTCATACAGTCGATAGACGCTCCTTCCATTTATCAGGTTCCCTTGAACATGGAACAGGAAAAGCTGGACGACATGGTGGTCGCGCATTTCGACCTGAGCTACCTTCCGGACCCGGATCTGTCGGGACTGAAAAAATTCCTGGACAGGGTATACCATCCGCACCATTCCGTGGATGTGGCGCTTGTCGGCAAATATGTGGAGCTTCAGGATGCCTACAAGTCCATTCTCGAATCTTTTATCCACGCCGGAGCGGCCAATGACTGCAAGGTGAACGTCCACACTTTCCAGAGCGAGAACATCGACGAAGAAAATGTGGAGGGAAAACTCAAGGACATGGATGCCGTGCTGGTGGCCCCCGGTTTCGGAGAAAGAGGCCTGGAAGGGAAGGTCATAGCCATCCGTTATGCCCGTGAGCATAAAATTCCATTCTTCGGAATCTGTCTCGGGATGCAGATGTGCGTCGTGGAGTTCGCCCGTGACGTTCTGGGCATAAAGGACGCCTGTTCCACGGAGCTGAATCCATCCACCCCCGATCCGGTGATAGACCTCATGGAAGATCAGAAGAGCACCACCATCAAAGGCGGGACCATGCGTCTGGGCGCCTATGACTGCCGTCTGGAAAAAGATTCCATGGCGTACAGAATTTATGGAAAAGAAATCATATCCGAGCGTCATCGCCACAGATATGAGTTCAACAATGCCTACCTCGAAAGAATGGAAGCCGCGGGACTCAAAGCGACCGGCCGCAATCCTGAAACGGGGCTTGTGGAAGTGGTTGAACTTAAAGACCATCCTTTTTTCATCGGGGTCCAGTTCCATCCTGAACTGAAATCCACTCCGGAAAATCCCCAGCCCATTTTTGTGGCGTTCATAAAGGCGGCGCTCGACTACAGGGCGGGAAAATAAAAGTCCTTCCGTCCGTTTTGGCCGGGAAGCTGCCGACACATCTTCCGAATATGAAAAAAAACATTCTGACAGCCCTTTTTATTGCGTTATTCTGCACGGCAGTATCCGCACAGCCGCCGCAGCCGCCCAAATCCATCAAGTTTGCCGGAGAGAACATCTCTCTGGAGCGCTCCGACCTATATGAACGGATGGACAGGGAACTCATAACCTTCACCTACGGACATACCAATTCCGTGCTCATGCTGAAGCGTTCCGACCGTGTTTTCAAGGCGATCGTTCCGATTCTGAAGAAATACGGCATTCCCGAAGACCTCAAATACCTCATGGCGATAGAAAGCAATCTTGACCCTATGGCCTATTCCTCTGCCGGTGCCGCGGGGCTCTGGCAGTTCATGGCATCCACGGCCAGGATGTACGGACTTGAAGTCAATGCCAATGTCGATGAACGCTACAACATCGAAAAAGCCACGGATGCGGCGTGCCGCTATCTGCTTGATGCCTATGCCAAATATGGAGACTGGATGACGGTTGCGGCAAGCTACAACTCAGGCATGAACGGAGTGAGCCGGAGGGTTGACAGACAGCATCAGTCCAGTGCCATGAACCTTTGGCTTCCCCGTGAGACCATGCGTTACATGTTCAGGATTCTGGCTGCAAAGATGTTCTTCGAGAACCCCTCTCAGTTCGGCTTCGAGGTGAAGGACAGATACGAATACATTGCTCCTAAGGAAACGGTTACCGTGACGGCTCCCATAGAAGACCTCGTAAGTTTTGCGGAGGCTCACGGTGTAAGCTATTATCAGTTGAAAAATGCAAATCTGTGGCTGCGGGAAGACAAGCTGAACAATGCCTCGCACCGTGAATATCGAATAATAATACCCAAAGACAAGTAATTCATTATGAGACGCTCATTACTATTTATCCTGATTCTTTCAGGAGTCCTTTCTTCCTGTGCGCGCCAACCTGAGAAACTTCCGCAGGTCAGCGGGCACCGGGGTGCCAATTGTCTGGCTCCTGAAAACACTCTCGCTTCTGCGGACAGCTGCATCAAATATGGAGTGGATGTCATGGAAACCGATGTCACCATTAGTTCGGACAGCGTGTTCTATCTGCTTCATGATTTCACGCTGGACCGTACGACGAACGGCACCGGCGACCCTTACGGGCACAGCTCCTCCTATCTTGACAGTCTGGATGCGGGGTCATGGTTCGGTGAACAGTGGAAAGGGCAGCATATGCCGCGTTTCCAGACGCTGCTCCGCCGTGCCAAGGAAGGCGGACTGGACATCACCGTCGACTACCGCAAAGGCGACTTCGGGAAGCTTGTGGATCTGATAGAATCCGAGGGAATGCTGGAGCATACCTACTTTACGTTCAGCCGGGAAGAAGATGCCGTCGCATTTCGCAAGCAGTTTCCCGACATCCGCACGCTTCAGGGTTATGTGACTGATATCGCCGACATCGACAGGGCGGAGGAACTCTATTCACCGGACATAATAGTAAACTGGATAGACAATCTTACCCCTGAATTTGTCAAGGCATGTCATGACCGCGGTCTTAAAGTGCTGGCATTGGTGCTTGGCCTTGAAGACAAGACAGCTGAAAACCAGAAAGCGGTGGATCTCGGAGTGGATGTCGTGGCTACGGATCGTCCGGTCCAGTTCATGCGTCAGTTCGGGATGCTGAAGAAATAGAACAAGGGTCATCCTTACGATGACGAAGCGTCCGGAGACCGCGGATAAAGCGGAACTCCGGACGCTTTTTTTCTTGCAGCCGCTGCTGTCTATCTGTCACCGAGAAGTTTCTTGCGCAGATTGTCGAGCATGTCGACGGTCATGGATTCCAAGTCGTACGTCGGTTTCCAGTCCCATTCCTCACGTGCGCAGGAATCATCCATTCTGTCGGGCCATGATTCGGCGATTTTCTGACGGACGGGATCGACGTCATATTTCATCCTGAATCCGGGGACGTGCTCTTCGATTTTCTTGCGGATGATTTCAGGATCAAAACTCATGGAGCTGATGTTGAATGAGTTGTGATGTTTGAGCCTGCTCGGGTCGGCAAGCATGAGATCCACGGCGGCTTTCAGTGCGTCAGGCATGTACATCATGTCCATGTATGTGCCGGCCGCAATGGGGCAGGTGAACTCTTCGCCTTTTACGGCAGCATAGTATATTTCCACGGCATAGTCGGTAGTCCCTCCGCCCGGCAGGGTCACATAGGAAATGAGGCCCGGGAAGCGGACCGAACGGGTGTCCACGCCGTATTTGTGATGATAATAGTTGCTGAGCAGCTCCGTGGCTACCTTGGAGCATCCGTACATGGACAGCGGTCTCTGGATGGTGTCCTGAGGCGTGTTCATGTGAGGTGTTTCGGGCCCGAACGAACCGATGGAAGAAGGGGTGAACACTGCGACGTCGTTTTGTCTTGCGACTTCAAGGATGTTCATCAGTCCGTCTATCTGGATGTGCCAGGCGAGCTGGGGTTTCTTCTCCGCCACGGCGGAAAGGAGGGCGGCCATATTGTAGATGGTGTCTATCCTGTATTTCTTTACGGTTTCGAGAATTTCGTTTCCGTCACAGACATCGACTTTTGCACTCGGCCCGCTTTCCAGCAGAACGCCATGGGGTTCTGCTCCCGGAATATAGCCGGCAACAATCTGTCCTTCGGGAAACATGCCCCTGAGTTTCATTGTGAGTTCAGATCCGATCTGTCCTGTAGATCCTATAACCAGAACGTTTTTCATGGTAGAATGAATGTTATACGTGCAATTATGTTGTGTGCAAAAGTAATTTTACGTTTTTGCGTTGCAAATTTAAACTTTATTTCTAAATTAGCGACAGTTTTTTAACCTTAAAGACGTAAAAAGCAAAGAAATAATAACTAATTATGTACGGCAACTTTAAAAAGCACCTTTCTGATGAGCTTGATGCCATCAGGGAGGCTGGCCTTTACAAGGCCGAAAGAAACATCGCTTCTCCCCAGTCTGCTGAAATAACTCTCGAAGACGGGAGCAAAGCTCTGAACTTCTGTGCCAACAACTATCTCGGACTTGCCGATTCACCGCGCCTGATCGCAGCTGCCAAGAAGGCCATGGACGAAAGAGGCTTCGGCATGTCGTCGGTACGCTTCATCTGCGGCACGCAGGATCTGCACAAACAGCTTGAGGCAGCCATATCCGATTTCTTCCATACGGAGGACACTATTCTCTATGCATCGTGTTTCGATGCCAACGGAGGTCTTTTCGAACCCCTGCTCACGGCCGAGGACGCAATCATCTCGGATTCTCTTAACCATGCTTCAATAATAGACGGCGTGCGTTTGTGCAAAGCGGTCCGTTACCGCTATGCCAATGCCGACATGGCGGATCTGGAAAGATGCCTGAAAGAGGCTCAGGCGCAGAGATTCAGAATCATCTGCACCGACGGAGTGTTCTCCATGGACGGAAATGTAGCCCCCATGGACAAGATATGCGACCTCGCCGAGAAATACGATGCTCTGGTGATGGTGGATGAGAGCCATTCGGCCGGAGTGGTCGGCAAAACCGGGCACGGCGTGGCGGAGCAGTTCAACTGCTACGGCAGAATCGACGTGTTCACCGGTACGCTCGGAAAAGCCTTCGGCGGCACTGTGGGCGGATTCACTACCGGACGCAAGGAAATCATAGAGATGCTCCGTCAGCGTTCACGTCCGTATCTGTTCTCCAACTCCATTCCTCCCATGATTGCCGCGGCCGGCATCGAGATGTTCAAGATGCTCAAGGAGGGCAACGAACTTCATGACAGGCAGCAGGAGAACGTGACTTATTTCAGGGACAGGATGATTGCCGCGGGCTTCGACATCAAACCCACTCAGAGCGCCATTTGTGCGGTGATGCTCTACGATGCGCCTCTCGCCCAGAAGTTCTCCGAGAAGATAGCCAAGGAGGGCATATTCGTTACGGGATTCTTCTATCCTGTCGTGCCCAAGGGCCAGGCCCGCATAAGGGTTCAGCTTTCGGCTGCCCACAAAAAGGAACATCTGGACAAGGCCATAGCCGCGTTCATAAAGGTCGGCAAAGAACTGGGCGTCATAAAATAGCATGTCTTCCATATGAAAAGAGAGTGACTGAGCAGTGATTCAGCCGCTCTCTTTTTATGATAGGTATGCATAACCGGATGCGGCCTGCCGTTTACTGAATTGTTCCGAGGTCCTTGAAAATACCGGTGAGAATGTCTATGGCTTTCCTTACCTGCTCTTCCGAATGGGTGGCCATGAGAGCGAAACGGATCATCACCGAATCCTTCGGTACCGCCGGTGGAATTACCGGAGTTATGAAAAGGCCCTCCTCCAGTGCCCGGCGGACGGCTTCAAGACATTTATCGGTATCGCGCACGAAGATGGGGATTATGGGGGACTGGGTGTGACCTATGTCGAATCCTCTTTCTCTGAACAGACTGTGCGCAAGATGTGTCAGCTCCCACAGTTTGGATATCCTTTCGGGTTCTCCCTTTATTATGTCCAGCGCCTTGCTTACGGCCGCAATGTTGGCCGGCGGCATGGATGCGCTGAATATCAGGCTTCTGGAGTGGTGCTTTATGAAGTTGATCAGCGCATGGCTTCCCGCCACGAACCCTCCGAGAGAACCGAAAGATTTTGAGAAGGTGCCCATTATCAGGTCAACCTTGTCCGTGATTCCGAAATGGTCGGCCGTGCCTCTTCCGCCCTTTCCGAGCACTCCGAGCGAGTGGGCATCGTCCACCAGGACTGCAGCGTTGAACTCTTCGCCCAAAGCTGCGATCGTATCCAGATGGGCTATGTCTCCTTCCATGGAATAGATGCCGTCCACGGCGATGAGTTTCGGAGCTTCGTGCGGAACTTTTGACAGCCTTCTGCGGAGGTCTTCCATGTCATTGTGCGCGAACTTCTCCACTTTGCTGAAAGACAGGCGTCCTCCGTCTATTATGCAGGCATGGTCCAGGGCGTCCAGAAAAATGTATCCGTCCCTGAAACCGAGGCATGACACCGTGCCGAGGTTGACCTGAAACCCCGTGCTGTATGTTATGGCCTCTTCTTTTCCTACGAAATCCGCAAGTTTTTTCTCCAAATTGACATGAAGGTCAAGAGTACCGTTAAGAAACCTCGATCCGGAACAGCTTGTACCGTATTTGCGTATGGCTTCCACTGCGGCTTCCTTCAATCTGTCGTCGTCGGATAGTCCCAAGTATGAGTTCGATCCGAACATCATGACCTCTTTACCCTTCATCTCCACTATCGGATTCTGTCCCGACTCGATCGGACGGTAGTACGGGTAAATGTGCTTTTCCTTAAGCTCCTGCGGAAGAGTGTACTTGGCGCAAATCTCTTCCAGAGTGTTTTTGCTCATCTCGTCTGTATTACATTAAAACTTCCAAAAGTACGAAAAATCTGCAAAATCAAGCCATTTATGGAGAAATTGCTACATGGAGCAACGGGAAAGCGTTTCCGTGCTGTTTGGATAATTGCCGCATCGCCGTTAATTTTGTGGCGCAAAAAGTGGTTTTATGGCTACGGATATTAACGACATGACGGTCGGCAGCCCCGCGAGGGGCATTTTACGTTTTGCGCTTCCTCTCATATGCGGATATGTTCTCCAACAGATGTACTCCATCATCGACGCTGCCATAGTGGGCCGTTTTGTCGGAGTGGGAGGCCTCGCCGCCGTGGGAGCTTCTTCTTCCATAATGTTCCTTGTCATGGGATTCTGCAACGGATCCTGTGCCGGATTTGCCGTGCCGGTCTCCCGGGCTTTCGGGGGACGCGACCTGTCCGGGATGCGATCCTATGTTGCCAACGCGGTCAGGATATCGGCAGTCATTGCGGTCGTATTGTCTTTCGTCACCTGTTTTTTCTGCGATGGTATCCTCAAGCTTGTGAACACTCCCGCCGACATCGCCCATGACGCATGGATATACCTTTTTATCCAGTTCCTTACCATACCCTTCACTATTGCCTACAATCTGCTTTCGTCTTTCATCCGAGCCCTGGGCAACTCCAGGCAGCCTTTTTATTTCCTTGTCGTCGCATCGGTCACCAATATAGTTCTGGATCTCGTCGCCATCCTTGTGCTCGGACTTGGGGTTGCAGGTGCGAGTCTCGCTACCATGGCGTCTCAGGCCATGGCCGCATTGCTGTGCTTCGGCTTCATAAAGAGGAGGCTGAAGATTCTGATCCCGTCCGGTGCGGAACGTCGCTATTCTGAGAAACGTACCGCAACTCTCATCAACAACGGCATCCCCATGGGTCTGCAGTTTTCCATAACCGCCATCGGCAGCATAATGCTTCAGGGGGCAAACAACGCACTGGGAACGGTATATGTAGCTTCTTTCACTGCGGCCATGAGAGTCAAATATCTGTTTACCACCGTGTTCGAAAATATCGGCGTAGCCATGGCCACATATTGCGGACAAAACATCGGAGCAGGAAAGCTGGACCGTGTCCATGACGGGCTCAAGGCGGCGGTCCGCATCATGCTGACATACTTTGTACTCACGTTCATTGTCATCTTCCCCTTCGCCGACACCATGATGATGCTTTTCGTTGACGGCGGCGAAACCGGGATAATCCGTAATGCGGCATTGCTGATGAGGATTTCCAATTTCTTCTATCCGGTTCTGGGGATGCTGACTATCCTGCGCTATTCGATCCAGGGACTCGGCTATTCCAGCCTCTCGATGATGTCCGGAGTCATGGAGATGCTTGCCCGCTGCGCCGTAAGTCTTTGGCTCGTACCGGCATTAGGCTACCTGGGCGTCTGTTTTGGAGATCCGGCCGCCTGGATCTGCGCCGACCTTTTCCTTTTCCCGGCGATGCACTTCTTGTTGAAACATCTTAAAAAGAACCTCAATAGAACTGAGTAATCTCATCAGGATTGTTAATTTTGCATAAAATGTACATTTCCGCTTATGTTGGACATTTTAAAATTCAAACCTATACTCAAAACATTGGTCTGGGGAGGAAACCGGATTGCAAGTTTCAAGGATATAAGGACCAGTCAGGAAAAAATCGGAGAAAGCTGGGAGATTTCCGCGGTCGAAGGCAGCGAGTCGGTCGTATCCGAAGGACCTTGGGAAGGTTTGCCCATAAGTGAATTGCTGAAACGCTGCAAAGGCAAGCTGGCGGGAGAATCCGTTTACCATGAAAACGGGGATGTTTTTCCGCTGCTGCTCAAATTTATAGATGCCCGTTCCGATCTGTCCATACAGGTGCATCCGGATGATGCTCTTGCTGCCGCCAGACATTGCGGCGCGAAAGGAAAAACGGAAATGTGGTATGTCGTGGACGCATCTGACGGAGCGGCTGTCATATCCGGCCTTTCCAGAAGCATCACTCCGCAGGAGTACAGAAAGAGGGTGGCCGACGGCAGCATAACCGAAGTTCTGGAGAAACATCCGGTCAAACCCGGGGACGTGTTCTTTCTCCCGGCGGGACGAATTCATGCCATCTGCGGCGGCTGCTTCATAGCTGAAATTCAGGAAACTTCCGACATCACCTACCGCATATTCGACTACAACCGTCCGGGACTTGACGGAAAACCTCGTCAGCTGCATACGGAACTTGCGGCTGAGGCTATTGACTACAATGCCTATCCTGAATACAGGACAAAATATGAAGCAGAGACGGACCATAAGACGGAACTTGTGACATGTCCATACTTCACCGCTGAACTTCTGGAGATCGACCGGCCTTATGAGGCTGATCTCTCCTCCAGGGATTCTTTCACTGCCGTAATGTGTTTGGGAGGCGGGGGGAAACTGTGCAGGGACGGCGGTCGTGAAGTATCCGTAAAAAGGGGGGAAACCGTTCTCGTTCCGGCCGAAGCCGTAAGTCTGCGAATCTGGCCAGATGAAAAAATGAAACTTCTCGGCTGTTTTGTGCCTTGTAAATAAAAAAAACATATATTTGCGCTGACATTTCTTCGGGGCGGGGTGAAATTCCCCACCGGCGGTACAGTCCGCGACTCTCCATGTGTGGAGACTGATCCGGTGAGATTCCGGTACCGACGGTCAAAGTCCGGATGGAAGAAGACATGAAAAGCTTGCCGTGCGGCAGGCTGTTCTCAGGCATATGCGACCCCGGATGCGTTATTCGCGTTCGGTTTTTTTTCGTCCCGGGGCGATGTCCATGGATAATTGCGGACATGGCTACATTCTCAGAAGAAGATTTCAAGTTTATGCGGCGGGCTATGGAGCTTGCTGAAAAAGGTGCCGGCTTCGTGAATCCGAACCCTCTGGTCGGAGCGGTAATCGTAAAGGACGGCAGAGTAATCGGTGAAGGCTGGCATGAGCGCTACGGGCAGCTTCATGCTGAAAGAAATGCCTTCCTGCATTGCACGGAGAATCCGGAAGGTGCCACCATGTATGTCACGTTGGAACCCTGCTGTCATTTCGGCAAGACCCCTCCCTGCACGGACGCTGTCATGGAACACGGGATAAAGCGTGTCGTCGTCGGCATGAAGGATCCCAATCCTCTCGTCGGCGGGAAAGGCCTTGCTATTCTGGAAAAGGCCGGAATAGAGGTCAGATGCGGAATCATGGAAAAGGAACTTCGTGAGCAGAACAGAGTATTCCTCAAATACATAGGCGGAAAGATGCCTTGGATCGCTCTCAAAACGGCCATGAGCCTTGACGGCAAGATAGCTGCCGCGTCAGGAGATTCCAAGTGGATAAGCTGTGAAGAGTCCAGACGGTACGCACATGGCCTCAGGGCACGTTTCATGGCTGTCATGTGCGGGGTCGGAACGGTACTGGCCGATGATCCCATGCTTAACTGCCGGATAGCGGACCGGGAAGTGCGGCAGCCTGTGAGGGTGATCGCCGACTCTCACCTGCGTACACCTCTTGACAGCAAGGTGTTGGGAACGGCCGTAGAGTACAGGACTGTCATGGCATGTACCGGGGATGCCGACACGGCGAGACGCAGGGCCTTTGAGAGCGCAGGCGTGGAGATAATCGAGTGCAGTTCTGATGCCGGCGGAAAGGTCGCCATGGATGAACTGCTGAAAAGGCTCGGGGCCATGGGGATTGACTCCGTACTTGTGGAGGGCGGAGGTACAGTTGCATATTCTCTTGTCAGGCAGGGGCTTGCAGATGAGGTTTACTCATTCATAGCACCCAAGATAATAGGCGGAGCTTCCGCTCTGACTCCTGTGGAAGGCGAGGGAGTGGAGAAGGTGGTCGATGCATTCCCGTTTGAGATAAAGGAAGCAGTTCGGATTGGAAACGACATCATGTTGAGATCGGAATGTTTACGGGCATAATAGAAGAAGTGGGGACGGTGCGTGCAGTGCGCATGAGCGGGAGCTATGCTTCCCTGGATATGGAAGCGACGCTGGTGACAGAAGACCTCCGTGAAGGGGACAGCATTGCCGTGAACGGAGTGTGTCTCACCGCCGCCGCATTGTTCCACGGCGGATTTACTGCGGACGTTATGCCGGAAACCATGCGAAGAAGCAACCTCGGCTCTCTGCGAGCCGGCAGCCGTGTGAACCTTGAACGTGCAATGGCTGCCGGAGGACGTTTCGGAGGCCATATAGTAAGCGGCCATGTGGACGGCACGGGCAGGATACTCTCTCTGACAAACGAAGGAAATGCCGTGCTTCTGAAGCTTTCGGCATCGGAAGGAATCATCAGGCATGTTGTGGAAAAAGGTTCCGTGGCGTTGGACGGGATAAGCCTTACGGTCGCAGCCGTTTCCTCTTCCTCCTTCACGGTGTCGCTGATTCCCCATACTTTGAAAAGCACTTCGCTTTCAAGCAGGAGGGCAGGGGATGTGCTGAACATAGAAAACGACATAATCGGTAAATATGTGGAAAGGTTCGTGACGGCAGGCTCCAACGGAAGCGGGAATGGCGGGCTGGACCTTGAATTTTTAATGAAGAACGGATTTTGACATGGAATTCAATACTATATCTGAGGCTTTGGAGGAACTGCGTGCGGGAAAGATGATAGTCGTGACGGATGACCCCGGAAGGGAAAACGAAGGGGATCTCATCTGCGCGGCACAGTTCGCAACCCCTGAAAATGTAAACTTCATGGCCTCCTGCGCCAAAGGTCTCATATGTATGCCCATGAGCAAGGCTATGACGGCCAGGCTCGGACTCGGGCAGATGGTTGCCTCAAATACGGACAATCATCACACGGCATTCACCGTTTCCATAGACCATGTGGACACTGCGACTGGCATCTCCGCCTTTGAACGCTCCATGACGGCAATCATGGCCGTAAAGGACGATGTGCGTCCGGAGGATTTCAGACGTCCCGGACACATGTTTCCTCTGGAAGCCAGAGAGGGCGGAGTGTTCACCCGTGCAGGACATACCGAGGCGACGGTGGATCTCATGAGAGCTGCCGGGCTCAAAGAATGCGGACTTTGCTGTGAAATCATGCGTGAAGACGGCGCCATGATGAGGACGGAAGAACTCATGGAATTCGCGGCCGCTCATGGACTCAAAATCATCACCATCGAGGCCCTCGTGGAATATCGCAGAGCCAATGAATTCCTCGTGGAGAGAAAAGCGGCGGCCTTTCTGCCTACAAAGTACGGAGAGTTCCGGGCATACGGCTACCTGAACAGGATAAACGGTGAAGAACATGTGGCCCTTGTCATGGGAAGAGTCGATGACGGGGCTCCTGTACTGTGCAGAGTCCATTCGGAATGTCTGACGGGGGATGTTTTCGGCTCCATGCGCTGCGACTGCGGGGAGCAGCTCGCCGAGGCCATGAAGAGGATATCCGCTGCGGGAAGAGGCGTGCTGCTGTACATGAGCCAGGAAGGCAGGGGAATTGGACTTGTGAACAAGCTCAGGGCCTATGAACTGCAGGACGGGGGCATGGACACCGTGGAGGCCAATGTGGCCTTGGGGTTCAGGCCTGACCAGAGGGAATATGAATCTGCGGCCGACATGCTGTATGACCTCGGCGTCAAGGATGTCATACTCATGACCAACAATCCTCTCAAGATGTCGGGACTGTCGGCGCACGGACTCAAGGTCTCGGGCAGGGAATCAATAGAGATGCCGATGAACGGCAGAGATGATTTCTACATGTACACAAAATACAGGAAAATGGGCCATCTCCTCCATTTCAGCGGAGCAGGTGCGGAAGAGTTGAAAAACAAAACCGGAGAGGCCCGGAAATAAAGATGATTATGAAAACTTTTGAAGGAAAACTGATTGCAGACGGTCTTAAGGTAGGGATTGTCGCAGCGAGGTTCAACGAATTCATTACAGGCAAACTGCTGCAGGGAGCGCAGGACGCGTTTATCCGTCACGGCGGAGATGCTGAAAAGAATCTGGCGGTCGCATGGGTGCCGGGTTCGTTCGAGATTCCGCTCGTGGCAAAAAAAATGGCGGAAAGCGGCAAATATGACGCCGTAGTATGTCTCGGTGCCGTCATAAGAGGAGCTACGGCCCATTTCGACATGGTAGCCAATGAGACTACCAAGGGGATAGCCGCGGCCGGAATGCAGACCGGGGTGCCGGTGATTTTCGGCGTGCTTACCACGGACAGCATAGAACAGGCTGTGGAAAGGGCCGGCACCAAAGCCGGCAACAAAGGATTTGACTCCATGGTTTCGGCCATAGAGATGGCCAACCTGCTCAGGAAGCTTTAACGCTGCGGAATCAGCCTTATTGCGTTTATGTTCCTGCCGCAGGAGGAACCTTCCCGTCTGGCGGAGAAGAAGGACAGGTCGGTGAATGTGTCGGTTTCCGATATGAAGATGTTTTCCTTTTTGATTCCGGCGTTTTCCAGCAGCCATCCGTTCGCTCGGAACAGGTCTATATGAAGGCCGCCCGACATGGGCGTTCCGTCACCTTCCCCCCTCCGGGACAATATTTCGTCCATAGGAAAGCCGGATTCTGAAAACGCCGTCGCGACTTCCTCTCCGACCTGAAAGCTGTCCGGTCCGATTGCCGGACCTATGACCGCATGTAGATCTTCGGCTTTGCAGCCGAATACGGATTCCATCTTTTCAATTGTCTTCTGTGAAATCCTCAGAACGGTCCCTCTCCAGCCGGAGTGGACTGCGGCAACCGCTTTCCGGACAGGATCGTACAGCAATATGGGGACGCAGTCGGCAGTCCGCACGCCGATTGCCGTTCCTGCAAGCTGAGTTATGAATGCATCGTAGCCTTCCAGTTCCTGCCTGCCCGTGTCCGGGCGGTCTATGACTGCGATCTTGTCTCCATGCACCTGGTGGCCTTGAATGACATGACAGGGGAGAACCGCATTTCTTCCTGCCGAGAAAGCTTCCACCCCTTTTCCGAACTGATAGTACAGAATATTGTCTGTTTTCATGAGCGCGAAGTTAAGGCGTTTTTTTGGCTTTCCTGCAGTTTCAGGTCTGTTCCTCTGTCTTCGGCCATTGAGATTTGGACCAAATAAGATTCAGTACAGGTGCCAGAAATGGACAATCTTCGGGTAACTTTATATCCGAAGAAAAGATTTAAACGTTTATGAGCAATTCTGAAGATGGCCATTTAAGCAAAAGAGCCGACCACGATTTCATGTCTGAAGATAAAGTTTTCATGGCTGAACCGGAAAAACCGGACAAAGTCTGCCCCTGTGTGGCAGGTGTATCATTCGGTGCCGTCGCGCTGTGTCTTGTGTTTCTTCTGATCCTGCATCTGGCCGTCATTCTTCTGCGTCTTTTATTCGATATACCCTGGAATACATGGCTGTGGATAGAGCAGCTATTCGTATGGGGAGTGGGCATAGCTTCCGTACTGACTGTAAGTACGGCCCTGCTCGATGCCATAGCGGACAAAAGATACAGGAAGGAGGCCTCTGAATATGCCGAGTATTCTGCCTCATGCAGGAAGCGTGCCCGGTCCGAAGAATAGAACAAAGAGATTTTTTGCATTTTTTAAAAG
>CAYWPV010000022.1:0-22391 GCA_964460265.1 uncultured Muribaculaceae bacterium
GCCAATGGCCGCCGTGTACTGGCTTCACGCCGTCGCCATGGCCGCAAGAAACTGACAGTTTCTTCGGAAGACCGCTGGTAAAAACCAACTGTTTGACAGACAGCCGGACTCCAAAAGTCCGGTTTTTTGTTTTGCGCCGACGACGCTATGGAAAAAGATGCCGGATATATGGAAGAAGCCTTGAAAGAGGCTCGTGCTGCAGGAGATGAGGGAGAGATTCCCATCGGGGCGGTCGTTGTCTGCAGAGGCAGGATAATCGGCCGCGGGCACAACATGACGGAAAGGCTGCATGATCCTTCGGCCCATGCCGAGATGATCGCTCTTACGGCAGCGACCGAGGCCTTGGGTGGCAAGTATCTGAACGACTGTACTCTGTACGTGACCGTAGAGCCTTGCCCCATGTGTGCCGGTGCCTTGAACTGGGCTCAGCTCGGAAGGCTTGTCTATGGAGCGGGCGATCCGAAACGGGGGTACTCGCTGTTCACCCCCTCACTGCTCCATCCCCGCACCGTGGTCGTGTCCGGGGTGGAACAGGACAGATGCAGCGACCTGATAATGAATTTTTTTAAATCCAAAAGAGTATGATCGGAGATGACTTCAAGATTTTAAGTGACACGACTTCTGCTGACGGGGTCCGTCATGTCAGTGCAGTTCCCAGCAGTCTGGTCTGTTCCGTCCGGATAGATTTCGATCTTGCGGACGGCAAAATCCATAACCTGAAATATGAGAAAGGCTGCGACGGCAATCTTCAGGCCATCGGAA
This sequence comes from uncultured Muribaculaceae bacterium, assembly GCA_964460265.1. Taxonomy (GTDB): domain Bacteria; phylum Bacteroidota; class Bacteroidia; order Bacteroidales; family UBA932; genus Cryptobacteroides. The sequence continues at coordinate 763 of CAYWPV010000022.1, forward strand.
GGCTGGTCGAAGGAATGGATGCGAAAAAGGCGGTGAAAATACTTCATGGCGTAAACTGCCATGGCAGAGGAACTTCGTGCTCCGATCAGCTTACAAGAGTGATTGCCGCCTGTCTTGAAAACTCCTGAAACACTTCCTCAGAATCTCGTCCTCGGAAGATGTGTACGAATCAAGAAATGCGTGTTCCGGGGTGAATCCGAATATGCGTGTGCAGACGTGCAGGCTTTCCGCTATGTCGTGCGAAGAGAAAATCACCGTGGTTTTCCTTTCTTCGGCTATATGGCGCAGCAATGTCAGAATGGCTGCCCGGCTGTCCACGTCCAGAAAGGCGGTGGGTTCATCAAGCAAGATGTTTCCGGCATCCCTTACGAAAGCAGGGGCTATGCATGCCTTCTTGAACTCTCCGTCGCTGGTCTCGGAAATGTCCTTGTCCAGAAGATGGGCGATTCCAAGCAGCTCAGATGCTTCATGGACGGCTTTCCTGAGTTTCGCGTCGGCTCTTCCGAACATGCCGGTCTCGCTGAAACATGCCGAAAGAATGAACTCCATCATGGAGAATCCTTTGACCTTGGGTACTGAGGAAGGAATCAGTACCGTCTCTCCGTCGGTGTCCACGGTCCCGGACAGAGGTTTCCGCAATCCGGCCAAGGTTTTAAGCAGAGTGGTCTTGCCGCTCCCGTTCGCTCCGCACAGCAGTATGCATTCGCATCCGTCGGCCAGGAATCCTATGTCTTCGGCGAGGGTCGCGCCTTTGTAGCCTATTTTCATTTTTTCTGCCTGTATCATGGACGGATCATTTTAAAAGAATTACGAAAATGACAGGAATTCCCAGGATCGCGACCATGCTTCCTGCCGGCAGTACAAGACCTCCCGCATGGGAGAGAATGTCGGCGGCAAGACAGATGGATGCACCGGTCAGCATACATGAAGGAATCAGGCGTCTGTGGACAGAACTGCCTGTCAGCCACCTGCTTATGTGAGGAGCTATTATGCCGGCAAATCCTATCGGCCCGCAGAAAGCCGTAACGGTCCCGGTCGCTATGCAGCAGCTGAGCATGGAGACGAGCCGGATTTTCCTGAGGTCCGCTCCTGAGGCCTCCGAATAATCATCTCCGAAAAGGATGATATCCAGTCCTTTGCAGTTGAACAGGGCAAAAATGATCCCCGTCATCGCTGCTCCGGCCATGATAGTCAGGTCGCTCCAGCCGTTTCTGGAAAAGCTGCCTGCCGACCATGAATAGAACAGCTTGAGGCTTTCTTCGTTGGCTGAAAACTCCACGATGGATGTGACGGCGCTGAAAATGAACCCCAGCATTATCCCGAACAGCAGAAGCGTAGTCCCTTTTCTGGTTCTGGAAGAAACTGCCATGATCAGCAGCGAAGCCAGAAGCGCTCCTGCAAAAGCAGCTGCCGCAACAGTCATGCTGCCTGCGCTCCGCGCAATCTTAGGCATGGCAATGGTGGCGATTGCCGCACCTGTTCCTGCCCCTGCGCTCACTCCCATGATGTGCGGATCGGCAAGAGGGTTTCTGAATACTGCCTGCATCTGTGCTCCGGACAGGGCCAACGCGGCGCCGGAGATGACCGCACCGAGAGCCCGCGGAAGCCTGATGCCCACGAGGATGTCTTCAGCCATTTTTCCGTCCATGACAGTTTTCAGGCCAATGTCTCCGAACAGGATGTCAATGGCACCCAGCACGAGCAGCATGGCGCTGCCTGCGGCAAAAAAGGCTATGTATCTTCCGCGGTGTTTTTTCATCTTGGCAAAGATACGATTCTTCGGTCTTTTGTGTTAATTTTGAAAAGAATCTGATGAGAGATATGGGAATTGCAGATATTGTTCTTATTGCAGCTTTGGCAGCCTCCGTTGTTGCCTGCATCTGTGTCATTCTGTCGTCTAAAGCTAAGATGGCGGAAGAAAAACGGCGCCTTGAAGCGGAATTCGGCAAGGAAAAGGAACAGCTGCTCGCCAGACTGACCGAATCCGAGACAGAAAAGGCATCGCTTGAAAGCAGGCTTGAAATCAGCCGGGAGTATGAATCCAAAATGCGTGAAGACCAGGACAGAAGACATCAGAAAGATCTCGAACAGATGAAAACTGCGTTTGAGAATCTTTCCGGCAGCAACAGCGAGGAGTTCAGGATGCGCAGCGCCAGGGATATAGCCGAACTGTTGAAGCCTGTCCAGGAAAAATTCAGGGAACTTACGGAAAGCATGGCGGCATCCCGCAAGGATTCCATAGAGAGACATTCCAAACTGGAACAGAAAATAGAGGATTTGGACAGGCAGTCGAAGACGGTTGGAGATGAGGCCAGAAATCTCGCCAACGCCCTCAGCGGATATTCCAAGGTGCAGGGAGATTTCGGAGAGATGCTGCTTACGGACGTGCTGAAGAATGCCGGGCTGACCGAAGGAATCCATTTCCGTTCTCAGGGGGTCATGACGGACTCCGAAGGCAGAGAGATAAGGAACCCGGACGGTGGAGCGATGATTCCCGACGTGCAGGTTTTTTATCCGGATGACACCGTGGTCATTATAGATTCGAAAGTAAGCCTCAAGGCTTATGTCAGATACAGTTCGGCCGTCACCGCCGAAGATCGTGCAAAGTATGCTAAGGCCCATGTCGAGAGCATCATGGCGCATGTCAACGAATTGAAGGACAAAGACTATGCGTCTTATCTCGATCCTGAAAAAAGGAAGGTCAGCTACAACATCATGTTCATCCCGATGGAAGGAGCGTTCAGGCTTATGCTGGAGGAAGCTCCGAGGCTATGGCAGGAGGCGAAAGATCACAATGTACTGATCGTCAGCCAGATGACTCTGCTTATAGTGCTGAATATGATACAGATGAGCTGGAGGCGTCATGACCAGGAACAGAACATGAATGAGATCTACGCCACCGTTTCCGAACTGATGACCCAGATAGGTTCATGGCTTGCCGTGTTCGAAAAGCTCGGACTGTCCATAGATTCGGTGGTGAAAAACTACGAAGAATCCAGAAAGAAGCTTTCGGATTCCGGCCAGTCCGTCATAAAAAAGATAAAGAAGCTGGAAAAGCTTGGAGCATCGCCCAAGAGATCCCGTGCCGGGATAAAGGCAGGTGCCCGTATGGGCGCTCCGGGGACGGTGGTCCCCAAATCATTGGACATGGGTACGGATGAAATCACAGAAGAAAGAGTCGTATGAAAATCAGATTGATGGCCGCATTCGTGCTTGCGGTGCTTCTGCTCGGTTCATGCCGCGGCGGAGAAAAATCGGAGCAGGGCTCCGGCAATGAGGTATGGGAGAAGATTTCTCCTGAAGACCTGGATTTCAACCCTTTCCGTACGATAGGGAAAGATTGGATGGCTTTGGCCGTAGGGAAGGGTGAAGACATGAACTCCATGACCATCTCATGGGGCGGTGCAGGCGTACTGTGGAACAAGCCGGTTTTCACCGTATATGTCTCAAGCGACAGATATTCGAAGCGTCTGATGGACGACAATGCCTATTTCACGGTCATGGCATTTCCCCATGAACGCAGATACAAGGATGCGCTCCTCTACATCGGGTCTAAATCAAAGAGGGACGAGCCTGACAAGACGGCCGCCGCCGGATTCTCCGTGGAATACACCGAGTTGGGGAATCCCCTGTTCAGGGAGGCCGGGCTTGCCTTCGAATGTCGTATCATCTACAGGGAAGAGTTCAAGATGGAACTGCTCCCTTCCGACGTGCGGCGCATGTACGAGGAGACCGGACTGCACACGATGTATGTCGGTGAAATCGTCAATGTTTACGGAAAACGGCCGGCAGCAGAGCAATGAGATATCCCACGGCGGCAACGCTCGCGGCCGTAAGGACGATATCCTGAAACTTGAGTATCACCGGATATGCGGAAACCGAGAAGCTGCCGGGCATCTTTACGAAGCCGAATTTCTGCTGAAGAAGCACCGTGGCAATCCCCGCTATGACTCCTGCGGCCATTCCGAGCAGGGAGATGAGCCATCCTTCCAGTACGAAGATCCGCTTTACAAGACGTTCGTCCGCGCCCATGCTGAAGAAGGTGCCGATGTCTTCTTTCTTTTCGATTATCAGCATTGAAAGGCTGCTGAAGATGTTGAAAGCTATGATTATGGTTATGAAAATCAGTATCAGGAAGACGGAGGCCTTCTCGTAGCGCATCATCTTGTACAGCTGGGCATTCTGCGTGAACTTGTCCGCAGTCCTGAAACCGGGGGCCAGCCTGTCTGCGAGAGCCTCCGAGAATTTCTTTCGCTGTGCTGCCGTACTTCCTGCCTTGAATCGGATTTCCATTGCGGAAACTTCATTGTCCAGATGCAGCAGTTTTCTCATCTCCGATATCGGGATGATGATGACCTTGCTCTCTCCGCTGTCCGCGCCCGGCGAATAGATTCCGGCCGGAAAGACTTTCACGGATTCAAGAGACGTCTCCGGATTTGAAACTGAAAACGGTCTGTCGGCGGAAGGGAAATAAATCCTGATGCTGCCGAGAAATCTCGGGCTTATCCCCATCTGGTAGGCGAGGGGAGAGCTGACCACCGCCGTCGGCAGGTCTCCCTTGTGCAGCGAAAACTTGCCTTCTGTCATCATGGAGGCCATCGGCGGGTTCTCTTCGTAGGCAGAGTCCGCTCCTTTGGCTTTGACTATGGCGTTCTTACCTTCCCAGGTGAGGTAAACGTTCTCTTCCAGCGTTTCGCTCACGCTCATGACGACATCCTGTCCTCGAGCCCAGTCAAAAACGTCTCTGTCCGGGATGAAATGCTTCCCCTTGGCCGGAGAAATCTTCAAGTCCGGAGAGAGACTGTCAAGAGATGATCTGACAATGGAGTCAAATCCGTTGTAGACGGACAGGATTATGATGAGCGCAGCCGTCCCGACCGCCATTCCGGCGGTGCTGATAGCGGAGATGATGTTTATCACGTTGTGTGATTTCCTGGCGAAAAGATATCGCAGGGCTATCAGCAGGGACAGATTCGGCATTCAGCTATTTACCAAGAAGTTCATCTATGTGCTCGACGTAATCCAGGGAGGAGTCCAGGTAGAAGGCGAGTTCGGGCACGATCCTGAGCTGCTTCGCTACGATGCGTCCGAGTTCTCCCCTGTAGGCCTTTACATTGTCTGTCAAGGATTTCATCACGTCTTCGCTTTTGGATGAAGGGAACACGCTCACATAAACCTTGGCCACGGAAAGGTCAGGGCTTATGCGGACTTCGCTTACGGATACCATTGCTCCGCCGAATGCCGCCATGCCCTTCTCCCGGATGATTTCCGCGAGGTCTTTCTGCAGTTCCCTGGCAACTTTCAGCTGTCGTGTCGATGCGCTTCTTTCCATTACAATACGTTGATGATGAAGTAGTTCTTCTTACCTTTCTGGACAAGGATATATTTGCCGTCTATTATGTCGGCGGAGTCGACAGTGCGTGCTATGTCCGACACCTTGTCCTTGTTGATGCTTATTCCGCCTCCCTGCAGCATCTTTCTGGCTTCTCCCTTGGAGGGCAGGACACCGGTTTTGACGGCGAGGAAGTCCAGAATGTTGCATGGAAGTTCGTCTTTTTGTATGTCGAAAGTGGGAACACCGGAGAAAACGGCCAGGAAGGTGCGTTCGTCAAGTTTGCGCAGTTCCTCCGAAGTGGAATTGCCGAAGAGCATCCCCGAAGCCTGTACTGCCTTGCCGTATTCGTCTTCTCCGTGGATCATGACTGTGATTTCCTTTGCGAGCAGTTTCTGGAGCTCCCTGCGTCCGGGATCCTGCCTGTGTCCGGTGATTGCGGCCTCGATGGTGTCTTTGTCCAGAAGGGTGAATATCTTTATGTATCTTTCCGCGTCCTCATCGCTGACGTTGAGCCAGAACTGGTAGAATTCGTACGGAGAAGTCTTTTCCGGATCGAGCCAGATGTTTCCCTTTTCGGTCTTTCCGAATTTGGTCCCGTCGGCTTTCCTTATCAGAGGGCAGGTGAGGGCGTAGGCATCGGTTTTTCCGAGCATCCTGCGGATGAGCTCCACACCCGTGGTGATGTTTCCCCACTGGTCGCTGCCTCCGAGCTGAAGGCGCAGCCCCTTGTTCTTGTACAGCCAAAGGTAGTCGTAACCCTGAAGCAGCTGATAGCTGAATTCAGTGAAAGACATGCCCTCCCTTGATTCGTCGGACAGCCTTTTTTTTACGGAATCCTTGGCCATCATGTAGTTTACGGTGATGTGTTTGCCCACGTCCCTGATGAAGTTCAGGAAGCTGTAGCCTTTCATCCAGTCGTAGTTGTTCACGAGCTCGGCCTTGTTGGGGGCATCCGAGTCAAAGTCAAGAATTTTGCTCAGCTGGGCCTTGATGCCGGCGATGTTGTGGCGTAAAGTGTCTTCATCCAGGAGGTTGCGCTCCTGTGACTTCATGGACGGATCGCCTATCATGCCCGTGGCTCCGCCCACAAGGGCGTAAGGTTTGTGTCCGCACTCCTGGAAATGCTTGAGAATCATTATGCTCACAAGGTGACCTATGTGGAGCGAGTCAGCTGTCGGGTCTATTCCGACATAGGCCGACTGCGGACCTTCCATCAGTTTCTCCTCCGTGCCCGGCATAATGTCCTGGATCATGCCTCTCCATTTGAGTTCTTCTACGAAATTCTTCATCGAATGAATTAAAAAATCTTATGTTTTATATTCATGAATTGGCAAAGTTACTCAATTTATTGTAAATTTTTCCTGAAAGAAGTAAATTTGCCGGATGAAAATGAAACTCAACATAAAACAAATAGAACTATGAGAAAGAACATTGTCGCGGGAAACTGGAAGATGAACACTACGGTTCCCGAGGGTGTGGAGCTTGCCAAGGCCGTACTTGAGAAATCAGCCGAAGTCCCGGCGGAAGTAGGCCTCATCATTGCGGTCCCGTTTACCCATCTTTATCCGGTGAACGAAGTTGTCAAAGGCAGCAGAGTCGCTCTTTCCGCAGAAAACTGCGCCGACCATGAGAAGGGAGCATATACCGGAGAAGTTTCCGTCTCCATGCTCAAGTCCGTGGGATGCGGTTACACCATTCTCGGACACTCCGAGCGCCGTCAGTACTATGGCGAGACAGATGAGAAGCTTGTCGAGAAACTTAAGCTGGCTCTTGCCGCCGGACTCAAGGTAATTCTTTGTGTCGGAGAGAATCTTCAGGAACGTGAGGCCGGAGAACATTTCAATGTGGTAGGTTCACAGGTGAAGAACGTGCTTGGTCACTTCACTGCCGAGGACATGAAGAGCATCATAGTGGCGTACGAACCCGTATGGGCCATCGGCACGGGCAAGACAGCCACTGCTGAACAGGCCGAGGAAATCCACAGATACATCCGTGAAACTCTTGCCGAGAAGTTCGGCAGGACTGTTGCGGACGATACGACCATTCTCTATGGCGGATCATGCAAGCCTTCGAACGCCAAGGAACTTTTCGCTCAGGAGGACATCGACGGCGGTCTCATAGGCGGTGCCGCCCTCAAGGCCGACGATTTCATCGCCATAGCCCGTTCATTCTGACATCACGACGCTTACGGCTATCTTGCTTTTGCCGCACCATAGCCATACACGGCCTTCGGAATCCATCTTTTCAACTCTGAAATCCAGATTTCTTCTGTTGACTATGGTGTTTCCGGACCATTGGAGACTTCCTTTTATGCTCTGCCCTTCCGATTCCGGAACGGTGGAGCATTTCAGTATGTAATAGTCCGACATGTTGTCCGTGTGTACTCTGAACTCTTTCCTGGCACGGTTGAAGGAAGTCTGCCATGTCAGAGGATCGGAACTGTGGACCGTCCTTCCTTTTTCCATAAGGCAGAGATTGCCGTTTGACAGGAATTCCGGATCGACGCTTTCCTTCTGGCAACCGCACAGGGCAATTGCCAGAACCGCGGACACTGCGATGGCGATGTATCTCATTTCACGAATATTTCTTTGACTATAACTTCTTCGGAGCCGTCATCGAGGCTTATGACGGCTTTGAGCTTCCCTCCGGCGGAGATTCTGTAGTAGCCGTTTCCCCCTACACTTATCTTGCGTCCACCCATATACCATTCTATGTTCTTGTAATTACGCAGGTTGTATATTCTGAGGGGAATCATGGCCCCTTCGGGAAAACTCCCGTCGGTGTTCCTTCCGCTGTTGTTCAGATAGATGAAAGGGTAGCCTCCGTCGTACATGCGCTTGGTCGTGAAGCTCACCGTCTCCTCCCGGCTCTTTACCCCGGCCTCCATGAAATATATCGTCGCCCTGTATGCAGTCATCTGGGACAAGCTGTCAAGCACTACGGCATATCTGCCGTTCCCGTATGGTTCGACCTTTCTTGTCGTCGTCTCCTTGCCGCTTTTCCCGAACTCCACGTAGGCGGGGCCGTCATATCCGGCATCATCGGCTGTCCATTGTATTATCGCCGCGTCCTGGAGGACTTCCGTATTCCCGATCGTGACGGATGGAACCGAGATTTTCTCTGACTTCACCACGTTGAAGCATACCGCATCGCCCTCCGTCCTTATGTCCGTTATGGACAACGGCGAACCGTTGCCGTTCCACAGTATGAAGGCCGGTGAAGACTGCGGTGTGAACGATGTGCCTCCCGCCGACGGGAAAAAGACTTCGGATGCGTTTTTCATGTAGTAGCCGTTGCTGAATGCGCTGATGCCTGCGGTCGCCGACACCAGTTCCGCACATTGCCTGTCAGGCCGGCAGTTCACTTCGTTGCTGAGCCATCTCTGGGCAGCCGTCACCGTCATCTGCGCCCAGTCGGACTTGCCTGCGGCCTGGTTTGAACGGTCTATATGGTATATCAGCATCCCTTTTCCCCCGATGTATCTGTCCCAGCCCTTGCCGTCCCGGCATTCGATAAGGTAGTATTCTCCTTTCACGCCAGTCTCCATTTTCAGGTATCTCCTGTTTCCGCTTATGGGTTCCAGGGTGTAGCTTCCTTCACGCAGCGTTTCCGGATTGCCTATGCCGGAAAGGTCGTAGTCTATCGCATTGTAATGCGGTGGAGTGTTGCCGGCGTTGTTGTTGCTTCCTCCGTCCATGAGTCCGGTCACATACCACAGGCCGTTCCCCATGCCTCCGCTCCCGTCACCGTCGGTATCGTAGAGGTCCATGAGCCCAAGCGCATGGCTGTATTCGTGGCAGAACGTGCCTATGGACGCGAAACCGAACGAACCTCCGTCCTTGAGTCCGAGCTCAGAGGATATCGCATAATTGTTTATGGTTTTTCCTCCGAGGACAAGGCCTTTGAACGGTGTGTATTCAAGGTAGTACATGTGAGACCACACGCAGTCCTCGCCGCCGCCGTCCGCCTCGTCCTTTCCGGCCGCGAATATGAACACGTTGTCCACTTCTCCGTCTCCATCGTCATCGCCTGCCGAAAAATCGGTCCCTGCGGCGGCAGCCTTTACACATGCCTCGTAGACGGCCTCTGAAGCGTTCTTGTCCTTGCTTTCACCGTCGTTGCCGAAATAGTAGGAACAGTCGTGATCGAGGCTTATTATGCCGCTCACGTCGAAGCTGAAGGTGAAGTCGCCTCTGAACTGCTCGTCGAAGTAGTCCTTTGCGCTTCCCTGCGCCCCGTTTACGCTATAGCCCTTCTGGGTGAGCATTCTAACGAAATCGTCTCTGCCGTAGGTCATTTTCTTGTCCTGGAACTCGACAAGCAGGACTATGCTGTGTTTTTTAACCGGAGCGTCCGACAGGGCGGCAGAGGCCTTGATTCTTGCCGGAACGCCGGCTCTTTCCAGGTTTTTCCGGTTTATCATCCGCCTCTTTTCCGGTTGTGCGGAGCTTGTGCCGGATTTGATGCTTCCTCTAAGTATATCGTCCGGTGCCTCTCTGCCGGCAATGTATCCGGAACTGTAGATTGTCCCTTCCGGAGTGAAGGCGGCGTAGCAGTAGAATCCGTTTTTGTCCTGTATCAGCCTGTGTCCGTCCGTATCTTTCAGGCAGCTGGCAAATTCGTCTCCGTCCAGAACGGCGGCTATGGTCGTTCCGTCGGGTTGGACAAGCTTGACCTGTTTGTTGAAAACGGGTATGGAGAATATCTGCGAAGCTGACAGCAGCATGACAGCCATGCACAACAAAGTTCTCTTCATCTGAGGCTCAGGTTTATGATGGCGGTACGCACCGGCATCGTTCAAAATTAAGAAATATCTTCTGGATTACCTTCAGATTCGGCCTTCACCGATGGCAAAAGAGACAAAAACCAAGCGGCGCTCGGAAAATCACTTCCCGGATCGCCGCTTAAAGATGTGTACTAAAACCTAAACCTACATGATAGATGCGGTAAGTTTTTCAAATGTTGCTTGATTTGTGTAAAAAAATAAAAAAACGACACCGCTTTTCTGTGGCGGCGCCGTAAGTCTTTCCCGTCGGGAAAAGGCAGTTTACTTGGAAGCTTCTACAGAAACTTTCCTGAATTCTTTGAGGTCTTTCATAAGGGCGAGAGCAGCCTTGCGTGCGCGCGCTCCTGCGGCTTTGTTCCCTTTTTCAACCTGTGCGGCGGAATTTGCGGCAAATTCCTGATATTCCGCATTGATCTTCTCTACAAGTTCTTTCATGATTATTTTATTAAAATTAAACGATAATCAAGTTGATTATTAAAACGTTCAATCAACCGGTGATACGATTGCGTACACGATTCTTGATGCAAGATATGTAATGCTTGCGAAAAAATCAAGAAAAAAACGAAAAAATGGAAGCAATCTTTTGTGCATCAGCCCTTTTTGGCTGCGGAGTTGACTGAGTTCATGGCTTTGTCAGGCCCTGCCAGCACGAATTCGACAATCCCGGACCCCGCTTTTTCGCATATTCCCGGCATCATCTTCATCTGTTCTGCGTTCAGTTTGCCGAGAACGAAATCCACCTGTGTCCCGCGGCTGAAATCATTGCCTATGCCTACCCGAATCCGGCTGTATTCCTGCGTGCCTATCATCTCTCCTATATTCTTGAGGCCGTTGTGGCCACCGTCGCTTCCTTTCTTTCTCATCCTTAGCGAACCGAACGGGAGGTTCAGGTCGTCGCATATTATCAGAAGCCTCTCGGCCGGCACGTTCAGCCGGTCCATCCAATATCTGACGGCATTCCCGCTAAGGTTCATGTATGTGGACGGTTTGAGAAGTACGACTTTTCTCCCTTTTACGGAAGTTTGGGCAATGTCCCCGTAACGTTCCGTACTGAAAACAATATTGGATGCCTTGGCGTAGGCATCCAATACCATGAAACCCATGTTATGCCGGGTGTTTTCGTACTCTGCGCCGATGTTCCCCAATCCGGCAATGAGGTAAGTCAGACCTGGCATATCGTCATCCCGGTCTTTATGCTGTCGCGGTATCAGCCGCAGCGGCTGAGTTACGGGTCGAGCGGACACCGCAGATGATGGTGTCTTTCTTGTTGAGGATGGTGATGTTGTCGTACTTGAGATCACCGGCAACGATGTTCTGGCCGATCTCGAGAGGAGAAATGTCTATCTTGAGGTCGTCCGGAAGATCCTTCATGAGAGCGCTGATGCGGAGCTCTCTTTCCTTCTTCACGAATTTGCCTCCTTTCTGCACACCGGCGGCATGGCCCGTGATGGTGAGAGGGACTTTTATCGAGATAGGCTTGTCCTCGGAAACCGCAAGGAAGTCCACGTGCAGGCAGTTGTCGTTAACCGGGTGGAACTGGAGCTCATGCACTATGGCGACGTATTTTTTGCCGTCGCTCAGGTTCAGGTCGATGATGTACGATGCAGGTGAATATAGGATGCCGTTGAGATCCTTTTCTTCGACTTCGAAGAGGATGTTGCCGACGCCCTGACCGTAGAGATTGCAAGGAACGAGCCCCTGTTTGCGGATTGCTTTGATCACTGCCTTGTTTCCGGCTTCGCGGATCTGGCCTTTAAGTTCAAAATGCTTCATTTTGTTTCTGATTTATAAATGTGTTACTCAGTCTGTCTGTACGCAGACCCCATTGCACCAAAAGCCTTGCGGCTTTTATCAGATGCGGGCGCAAATATAATGATTATTTTTTAATTGCGGGTTTTATCTGACAAGTTCAGTGGCCTTGTTCCATTCCAGTGTCTTGTAGAATTCGTCAAGATATTTTCCTCCCATGGAGGGAAGGTACATGCTTAGTCCGCAGTGTGATTTTATCTGCAGGTTGAAGAAATAGGGGGTAGCGGCCTTGTAGAGCACGCACTTCTCCAGTGCGGCCTTCAGTTCCGCCAGCTCTCCGGCATCGGCCCCGGCCTTTTCAATGATGTCGTAAAGGTCGTAGTGCCAGTGTTTTGAGGCATCGTAGAAGTATCCCTGCACATTGTCCCCGTCCATGATCGTGAGCTTTTCCCTGTATTTGCCGAACAGTGTGCGGCAGATCTGGGCGAGTTCGTCCATGGAGCCGCAGTCCACGTATGAGACCGTCGCTGAACGGTAGTTGCCGCTGCGTGAGTCGTATGACTCGAAAAAGTCTCTGCATGCCTGTTCCGGATCGGCAGGGGTGCTGTTCAGCAGCCTTTCCGTGATGTTCCGGTAGTCGAACCCCTCCGCAAGAGTTTCCGTCTGGCAGAATCCTATGCGGCCGGTCACGTTCCTAAGCTCCCAAGCCACCTCGACGCCGCCCATGAGGCATGCGTCGAAAATCATGTAGTCGAAGTGCATGGGAACTGCGGCGGCAAAGTCGGGGATGTCTATCTCCATGGATTCCCGTCTGCCGTTGTCGATGTAAACTTCTTGGGTTACCGACCGGATGCGGGGAGCATCGTATCTTTCCGGATTGGAGAAGTAGAAGCTCGGCATCCAGCCTGTAGCGTGCGAAGAAAGAATCAGTCCGTAGCTCTTGGAAGGGAACAGTTCGGCCGCCTTGGAAAGGAAAGTGCGCAGGTTTGCGGCCGAGGCCAGGGACTCTCCTTTTTCCATGCTGTACAATGTGTCCAGGACCGGACCTTTTTTGCCTTTGTATATTCTGAAAAGAAAGGGAGCGGTCCGGTCATTGTAGTCTCCCGAATATTCCGGCTGTCTGCTTATGACCAGCAGGGCCTCCCTGCTTTTTTTCGCAGGCAGCCAGCCTTTCTGCAGGTCCTCTATGTCTTGGGCAAGGTAGCTGCTCAGCGAGTTGAATCCGGCGGAATACAGAATCAGCACTTTGTCGTATCCGTCCTGTCCTTCTCCTCCTTCCTTTTCGCAGCCGCAGAACAGGGCCGCTGCGAAAGCCGTCAGACAGAGTATCTTCAGTAAGCTTGTCCTCATGAAATCTATCCTCATCTTTCTCATTCTCATCCGCAATAGTGAAGCGGCTTCAAAGATAAGCTATTTTTGCTATTTTTGCGGAAGTCAGCAGAGTGCCATGAGCAGAAATATATGGAGGAGCAGCCTGCTATACGAGATAAGCAGGAAATATATGGTTCTGATTGCCAGGACTTCTTTCTCTTCGGTAAACATCGAAGGGAGAGAAAACATCCCTGAGTCGGGGGCCGTCATGTTCGCCCCGAACCATTGTGCGGCCATGATGGACCCGATGGTCATGCTCATGACCGCACGCAAGGCCGTGGCCTTCGGCTCCCGCTCGGACATATTCGCCAATCATGCAGCCGCGAAGATTCTGTACTGGAGCAAGGTGCTTCCTATTGCACGGGAGCGCAACGGCCTTCAGGAAATAGCCAAAAACCTCGGTACGATCGATGACATAATCGAGTGTCTTGCCCACGGACTTCCGTTCTGCATGTACGGCGAAGGGACTCACAGGCCTGAAAGGGGACTGCTGCCCATAAAGAAAGGATTGTTCCGCATAGCCCGCAAGGCATCCGTCGAGCTCGACAGCCCCGTCTATGTAGTCCCGGTCGGGACGTGCTACGAATATTTCTTTCATGAGGCCGGCCATGTGTCCGTGCATGTCGGAAAGCCCGTGGAAATAGGAAAGTACTTCGCGGACCGGCAGGGAATGTGCGATGCCGATGTTTACAAGGAACTGTGCACGGAGTTCCACGACAGGATACTCTCCCTGATAGGAGACCCGCCCGTGAGGCGGCACGACCGGAGAATCCTCCGCCTGTTCTGCCTGCTGCTGTCTTTGCCTCTGTGGTTTGCCTGTGCGGTACTGGCTTCTCCCATCTGGCTGCCCTCCGGACTCATTATGCTTACAATGGAAGACAAGGCCTGGACACATACCGTCTATTTTGCGCTCAGGGGGCTTTTCCCGGTGTTGTGGCCTTTTTTCAGCTTTTATGCCTATCTTGAAAACCGGTGGAGGGAGCTTCTGCGCGACCTGCATACATATAAAAAACCCGATAAATGAAAAACATCTTGAAAATGGCTGTAACATTGGCCGGAGCCGCTGCCGCCGTGGCTTGCGGTGGAGGCAAGAATCAGAAGGAAAGTGCTGATTTCAAATATCTTGTAGATCAGTTCGCGGACATAAAGGTGATGAGGTACAAGGTGCCCGGCTGGGATCAGCTGACGCTAAGGCAGAAAGAATATGTGTATCATCTTTCCGAAGCCGCCAAGTGGGGCAGGGACATCACATGGGACCAGTATTGCAGATACAATCTCCCGGTCCGCCATGTCATCGAGAAGATACTGGAGGAATACGGAGGAGACAGGAGCTGTGCGGAGTATGCCGATTTCCTGGTCTATGCCAAGAGAGTCTTTTTCAGCAGCGGAGTCCATCACCATTACGCGGAGGACAAGTTCTTCCCGGCCTGTCCCAAGGAGTACTTCTCATCTCTCATGGAGGCCGTAGGGGCTAAGGATGACGCTCTGCTGGACTTCATCTATGATCCGGACGCTTATCCGCAGAGGAGGTCCACATCCGCAACGGGTGACATTGTCGCCCTGTCCGCAGTCAATTTCTACGAAGGGGTCACGAGAAAGGAAGTGGAGGATTACTACAAATCCATCATGAATCCCGATGATCCGGAACCGGTGTCCTACGGCTTGAATTCCAAGATTGTGAAAGGGGCCGACGGAAAGGTGAAGGAGGAAAAGTGGAAGATCGGAGGCATATACGGCAATGCTATAGCCAAAATCTGTGAGGAGCTCGCCAAGGCACGCGAGGTCGCGGAAAATGAGACCCAGAAAAAGGAACTGGGCATACTCATAGACTATTATACTGACGGAGATCTGAGGAAGTGGGATGAATTCAACATAGAATGGGTCAAGGACACCCTCGGCCAGATAGATTTCATAAACGGCTTCATCGAGGACTACGACGACCCTCTCGGCCACAAGGCTACCTATGAAGGCACGGTTGAAATCAAGGATTCCGCCGCTTCTGCCAGGACCGAACTCCTGAGCGCCAATGCGCAGTGGTTTGAGGACAATGCTCCGATAGATCCGCGTTTCCGTAAGAAGAAGGTGAAGGGAATTTCGGCTAAAGTGGTAAACGTAACAGCTTTGGCGGGAGCTACCTATCCGGCCCCTCCTATCGGAATCAATCTCCCCAATGCGGACTGGATCCGCAAGGAACATGGCTCAAAGTCAGTCACCATAGCGAACATAACCCATGCCTACGACCTTGCCGCACTGGAGATGCCTGCAAGCACGCTCACCGAGTTCGCCTATTCTCAGGAAGAGATAGATGCTTACAAAAAGTACGGGGAATATGACGATGAGATCCACACCGACCTGCACGAATGCCTTGGGCACGCTTCGGGCCAGCTGCTGCCGGGAGTGTCGTCTTCCGCTCTCGGAGAGTACCAGTCCGCTCTTGAAGAGGCCCGCGCAGACCTTTTTGGCCTTTATTACATCGCCGATCCCAAAATGGTCGAGCTTGGCATCCTTCCCGACAATGAGGCCTACAAGCCCCACTATTCCAACTATATACGCAACGGTCTGTTCGTACAGTTCACACGGGTGGAGCTTGGCAGGCCCAATACCGAGGCCCATATGCAGAACCGCAAGCTCATCGCCCAGTGGTGCTATGAAAAGGGATTGAAGGACAATGTGATAGAGAAGAAGACCAAGGAGGGGAAGACATATTTCGTCGTAAACGACTACGAAGCTCTGCGCGGTCTGTTCGCCGACCTTCTCGCTGAAATCCAGAGGATAAAGAGCGAAGGGGACTACACCGCCGGCAAAGCTCTCATAGAGAACTATGCGGTCAACATAGACCCTCAGCTCCACAAGGAAGTCCGCGAAAGGTATGAAGCGCTGAATCTCAAGCCCTATGGCGGATTCATCAACCCCGACATTGTCCCTGTGGTGAAGGACGGGGCGGTCACCGACTACATCATAGAGTACAGGGACGACTATCTTCGCCAGCAGCTCGAATATGGCAGGAAGTACCGTACGCTGTAGCGCCCGTCGGGAAACCCTTCGCCGCAGCGCCCGACGTGAAGCGTATTGACTGATGAAAAGCGTTCTGGACGAATACAGGTTCTATCTCAAGGTCGAAAGATCCCTGTCCGTAAACACTGCGGACTCCTATCTTTCCGACCTTGAAGAACTGTTCTCCGCCTGCGGCAGGTCACCGGAAGAAGTGGACAAGGATACTATATTGGAATATCTGTCCGGAAAGGAGGTCAGCCCACGTTCCCAGGCAAGGGCCCTGAGTGCCTTCAGGTCTTTCTTCTCGTGGATGCAGCTCTCTGGCTTCCGGAAAGACAATCCCTGTGAAGGAATAGATTTTCCCAAGCTCAGCCGCTATCTGCCTTCGGTTCTGTCTGTCTGTGAAGTCAACTCTATAATGGATTCCGTAGATACTGACTCTCCCTCCGGCAAAAGGGACAGGGCCATCCTGGAAGTCCTTTACGCCTGCGGACTCAGAGTTTCTGAATGCGTCGGACTTCGCATATCCGACCTTTTTTTCGGAGAGGGTTATGTGCGTGTGACGGGAAAGGGTGACAAGCAGCGCATAGTTCCGATAGGGGAAAGCGCGATGGACGCCGTCAGAGCCTATATGGAAGCGAGACCTGAAGCTGAGCCGGGATACGATGATTTCCTGTTTCTTAACAAGAACGGGAAAAGCCTCAGCAGGGTGTCCGTGTTCAACATGGTGAAGCGGCAGGCGATGGCGGCCGGCATCCACAAGGAGATATCCCCCCACACGTTCCGGCACAGCTTCGCCACCCATCTCATAGAGAACGGAGCGGATCTGCGGACAGTCCAGGACATGCTCGGGCATGAAAGCATTCTTACCACGGAAATCTATACGCACATAGATACCAAAACCTGGCAGGAAAACATTCTGAGCCATCATCCGGACTCCCGTTAGCCCGGAGGAGGCCCCGGTGCCGGCGGATTACCCGGGTCCGGTGGCTAAGGATTTGTGCACAGTTCCAGTTTCCGGGCATCGCTCTCTGAAAGAACTCCTGCTTTGCGCAGATTTGCCACGGTCCATGCTGAGGACGGATTGTTGTCTCTGAAAAGGATGATGCCGTGCGCTGCCTGCCTGCCTATGTAGGGGTGGGCCGCGAGGCTGTCCTCCGGCAAAGTCCACAGAGGATATCGGCGGGGCGCCGCGATGCTTATCAGCTCTTTCAGCTTGTCGAACTTCTCCATGTCGAAGCCTTTCAGGTCCATCAGCTGTTCCTTGAAAGAAAAACCGCCGAGCCGTTTTCTGTATGCTACGATTCTGGACGCATAGTACGGGCCAATGCCCGGCAAGGCATCGAAAGCCGCCGAATCGGCCTCATTCATGTCCGTGCCGGCTATTACTATGAAATCCTCCAGCCTCTTGTAAACCGAATCGGCCACAACGAAGGACTTGGCAAAGTCCTCTTTCTTCCTGAATCTTCCTCCCGCTTTTCGGTAATTGTCAATGGATTTCGCCTGTTTTGCGGAGAAGCCGAGCCTTTCCAGTTCTTCAGTTGATGCCGTGTTGGGATCGAAGCTGAAGGATTCGTAACTCCGTCTTCCGAATTTCTCCCTGATCTTCTGCGCCTGGGGAGAATGGACGGCATTTTTCCGCGATACTCTTCCGTATGGCCTCCTGTCTTCCGGCCGTTCCCCGTACCGTGCCTGTCCTGTTTCGTGGGTTTTCCCTTCTGTCCGTGCGTGTCCTTCAGTCGCGGAGCGCTCCACATTGTCTGTATAGTATACATATACCGTGTCGGGATTGTCCTTGTTGCTGACAATTCCGGCTACGGCTGCTCTGTGTACGAACAGAGCGGTCTGGTATCCTATCGCAAGAAAAACAAGGGCGACCGCCCCTGCCGCGAATGATGTGGAAGTATTGCGTTTTTTATTTTCGCTTACGTTGTCCGTCATCTCTCTCCATGTCTGCCTCCTCTTCCCTGTGACGCTTGGACCTTTTTTCGGAAGGATCCGTTTCTTCCCTGCTCTTCTTTTCGGGGGCAGCGCCCGCTACCACTATTACGATTTCTCCTTTTGGCTCATGTGCGGAAAACCATTCGAGCACTTCGGCCAGTGTGCCTCTGCGGTGTTCCTCATGCACTTTGGAGATTTCCCTTGCCACCGAACACTTCCGTTCTCCTCCGAACGCCTCGGCCAGCTGTGCGAGAGTCCTGACCAGTCTTCGCGGTGATTCATAGAAAACCATCGTGCGGTTTTCCCCCTCAAGGCTGTTCAGCAGAGTCTGCCTGCCTTTTTTTACCGGCAGGAACCCTTCAAAACAGAACCTGTCGCAGGGAAGGCCGGATGAGACCAATGCCGGAATACATGCGGTAGCTCCCGGCAGGGTTTCGACATCGATTCCTTCTTCAGCGCAGAGTCTTGCGAGGAAAAATCCGGGATCCGAGATGCCGGGAGTTCCGGCATCGCTTATCAGAGCGACATTTAATCCGGCGAGAATCCTGTCCTTTATGACTTCGGAGGTCTGATGTTCGTTGAACTTGTGGTGGGACCGCATTTTAGTCTCTATCCCGTAATGCCTCATCAGGACCGAACTGGTTCTCGTGTCTTCCGCAAGGATAAGGTCGGCCTCCTTCAGGACATTCACTGCTCTGAAAGTCATGTCGTCCATGTTTCCGACGGGTGTGGGGACAATGTAAAGTTTTCCTGCCATTCTCCGATATTGTTTTCCTGCTGCCGTTGACGGAGGCTTTTTTCTGCCGTTTACCGGCGGATTTTTCTTCTGACGGCCATCATGAAACGATAGACGTCATCGCCCTCCGTGTCCCATTCCGGGAAAGTCTCTCCGATGTAGGCCACGGCATCTTTCAGCGTCTTCATCCCGTTGAGTTTCTCTATCGTGCTCTGATACAGGGCTGTGTCGTCGCGGAACAGCTTCCTTATATAGACGATTTGGTCTCCGAGGGCTATCGCGCTTCTCAGGGACTTGACTTCCGTCCCCGGTATGTCATGCAGCCATGCGCACTTGTCCGCCATCACGTCCATTACCGCCTTTCCCTCACGCCTGTGTGCACGCTTAGGCTCTTCTTCCGCAATCTCTCCGAAAAGAGTCTCTATCTCCTTGACTTCCGGCGCTTGCCGCTCCGTCCTGTCCCCGCTCTGCGTTTCCTCCGCCGCTTCTGCCGCATCACCGGGTCCGGCATCGGCTTCGTCTCCGCTCTGCGTTTCCTCCGCCGTGCCGTGGGCCGCCTCGGCCTCCGTTCCGTCCGCCCCTTCTTCATGGTACGTCCCGCTGATCCCGAGAGGGATGTCGATGTCCAGGTCAATCGCTTCTTCTTTCGGCTCCCCTTCCGATGTCTCCTCCGGCTCCTCTATCGATGCCGGGGCTTCTTTAAGGGCCGCGACCTCATCTTCCAGTTTCTCCACCCTTTTGAGAAGTTCCTCAAGCAGGCCGCGGACATCGTCCGGAATGTTGTCATGTGTTTGTAACATACGCTGCCTTTTGACTATATTTGCCTGCGTTCCGTTGACGCGGGCTCCATTATTAACGACAAGAATCACAAAAATAGGCAAATGTTTGCAGAAAAAACAGGAAAAGCGGGCTGCATAGAGGTAATATGCGGATCGATGTTTTCAGGCAAGACCGAAGAACTTATCAGGAGGCTGAGACGCGCTCAGTTCGCAAATCAGAAAATAGAGACCTTCAAGCCCTCTCTGGACACCCGCTATTCGGACATCGATGTGGTTTCGCACGATTCCCACAGCATCTCCTGTACTCCGGTGAAAGATCCGTCCCGGATGCTTCTCGTCCCCGATGATGTCCGGGTTGTCGGCATCGATGAGGCCCAGTTCTTTGACGACAGCCTTGTGGATGTCTGCATACGTCTTGCTGACAGGGGAGTGAGGGTCATAGTCGCAGGCCTTGACATGGATTATACCGGCAAACCTTTCGGCCCCATGCCCACGCTCATGTCGGTTGCCGAGGACGTGAGCAAGGTCCATGCGATCTGCGTTAAGTGCGGAGCCCTTGCGAGCTTTTCCCACCGTCTGTCGGCAAGCCGCAAGCTCGTGGTCCTTGGCGAGAAGGATGTGTATGAGCCTCTTTGCAGAGGTTGTTTCAGCAAGGCTCTCGCCGAGGAGACTTCAGAACTTTAGTCCTGCACGTTTTTCATAGCGTCCCTTATCTTGCCTTCTATCTCATCGCAGAGTTCCGCGTTGTCCTTCAGCAGCTGTTTCGTGGCTTCACGTCCCTGTGCGAGCTTCTGGTCATTGTAGCTGAACCACGAGCCGCTCTTGTTGATGATGTTCATGTCCACTCCGAGATCCACGATTTCCCCTATCCTGGAGATGCCCTCTCCATAGACTATGTCGAACTCCGCTTTCTTGAAACGCGGAGCCATCTTGTTTTTCACAACCTTTACACGGGTGCGGTTGCCGAGAGCCTCGTCACCGTCCTTTATCTGCGTCACCCTGCGCACGTCTATCCTTACCGAAGCATAGAACTTCAGAGCGTTTCCTCCCGTGGTGGTTTCGGGGTTGCCGAACATGATTCCTATCTTTTCGCGCAGCTGATTGATGAAGATGCAGCAGGTGTTGGTCTTGCTGATGTTGGCAGTGAGCTTTCTCAAAGCCTGGCTCATCAGTCTTGCCTGCAGCCCGACCTTGTTGTCTCCCATCTCTCCCTCAATCTCGGCTTTAGGCGTGAGGGCTGCCACGGAGTCTATGACTATGATGTCTATGGCACCGGACCTTATGAGATTGTCGGCTATTTCAAGTGCCTGCTCGCCGTTGTCCGGCTGGGAAATGAGCAGCGTTTCCAGATCCACGCCGAGGGCTTTGGCGTAGCTGCGGTCAAAGGCGTGCTCAGCGTCTATCATGGCGGCGATTCCGCCGAGCTTCTGGGCCTGAGCTATGGCGTGGATAGCCAGGGTGGTCTTGCCGCTTGACTCCGGGCCGTAAATCTCGATTATCCTTCCTCTCGGGTATCCTCCTATGCCCAGGGCGTGGTCAAGGGCTATGGAGCCGCTCGGAATCACCTGTACGTCCCCCTGCGGAGCATCACCGAGCTTCATGATGGTGCCTTTCCCGAAATCTTTTTCAATCTTATCTATAGTGGCCTGAAGAGCCTTCAGCTTTCCTGCGTTTCCAGCAGATTCTTCCTTAACAGTTTCCTTTGCCATAGTGATGCGCTTTGTTTGTTTCTTTACGACAAATATAATTAAATCAGGTGAAAGAAATTCTCCATTTCCCGCAAAGCTAAGCTCTTTCTGTACCAAGATGCTTCACAAGCGGAAAAAGTTCATTTTTCATTACTCTATGACTTTTTTATTTACCCTGCTTCAGTGTCTTTGAAAATTTGGAATTTCCAAAAAAATCCTATCTTAGCGGGCGGTTAGAGAGACTGTACCG
>CAYWPV010000023.1:0-21982 GCA_964460265.1 uncultured Muribaculaceae bacterium
GTCTTCTGGAGCAGCGTAGGGATAACATATATGCCCACAAGAAACCACAGAATCAGGAAAAAGAACAGTTTGGCTATCCCCTTCACCAGCTCCATTCCGGAAAAGCTGTTCGACACGGCCATTGCGGAAAGAATGACCATGAGAAGTATGGCTATGAGATCCTGCACCACGAGCGTTCCGAACACGGTAGGGGCATAAGGGGCATTTTTCAGTCCGAGATCATCATAAGCCTTTATGACTATGGCCGTGGACGACATGGACAGCATCCCGCCCAGGAATACGCTTTCCATAGTGGACCAGCCCATCGCCTGGGCAAGCATGATTCCGAGAGCCATCATCCCGAGGAACTGGCAGCCTGCCATGATCAGGGCCGTGCTTCCGACCTTGAGAAGTTTTTTGAAACTGAATTCCAGTCCCAGGCCGAACAGCAGGAAAATGATTCCGAGCTCCGACCACTGATCAACCGAATCGGCGCTTGAAAGCCCCGGGAAAAAGGAAACATGGGGCCCGACGAGAAATCCGGCCACGATATAACCGAGGACCAAAGGTTGTTTGAGGGCTTTGGATATGATTGTAAACACGCCTGCGGAAATAAGGATGACCGCAAGGTCGTGGACAAGGTTCAGATTATCGTTCATGGAGCCAAATTTACTTTTTTTATTTCATTATGTGCAGCGGCTTTCGATCCGTTTACGAAAAACACACCGGTGAACACAAGCAGTATGGCGACCACCTTCTGCCAGGAAATGCTGTCAAGCCCGGAAACGACACCTATCACGGAAGCGAAAATGGGCTGAAGATAGTTGTAGAGCGCCACAATGGTCGGACGGACGCTCTTCTGACCGAAAGGTATGAGGAAATACGCGACGAAAGTGGCGAAGAAAATCAGAAATCCCGTCTCCGCCCATATCTTCGGAGCGACGGCGGCAAAGTCCGTATGCGGAAATTGCCCTATGGAAAACGGAAGGGAGGCCAGAAGCGAAAACAGGAAAGACCATTTCATGAAAGTGACGACCCTGTATTTCTGTATGAGCGGACGGAATATTCCGAGATAAAGCGAAAAGCTGACGCTGTTCAGCAGAAGCAGGATTATGCCCAAAGGGGAAGTGGCCTGCGCACCGCCCGAATGGACGGAATTCATGATCAGGAAAATGATGCCTATGAAACTCAGCGCCACGCCTCCGGCCTTCCTGAGGGTGATAGGCTCTTTGACAAAGAAATAGGCAAAAAACATGGTAAAAATCGGCCCCAACGTGCTGAACACTGCCGTATCTATGGGCGTGGCCATGGTTATGGCAAAGAGGAAAGTCATCTGAGGTACGAAAAGACCGAGCATGGAAGCGCAGAATATGCGTCCAAGGTCCTTCAGCGGCACATCGTCCCTGACGGTACGTCCGTTCTCATCCTTCCTTCGCGCAAAAAGTGAAAGCAGCCAGAAAAGGCTGGACGCTCCAAAGGCTCGAAGGGTGAAAAGCAGGGTGGGCGCAAAGTCGTGAGAATTGGCAATATCCTTAGTAGTCACTATATTCACGCCAAATATTATGTATGCGGCGGCTATCGCGAGATGTCCCGCGGAATTTCCTTTCTTCATCATGCCGCAAAGTTACCAATTAACCCCTGTCCGGAATCCGAAAGCAGACGTTTTTTTTGCACGGACAGCATGGTTGACATTTTGTCAGCATCTGTCCGATTCGGAACATTTATTGCAGCCCGCATAGAAAAAACATTGCGCATGGAGAATAAGACAATTCCTGTCCTGCTTCTTACAGGCTATCTGGGAAGCGGTAAGACAACGTTGGTGAACAGGATTCTTTCAAATAGAAAAGGCATCAAATTCGCCGTAATAGTCAATGACATAGGCGAAGTCAACATAGACGCCGACCTCATACAGAAAGGCGGACTGGTCGGCAAGAAAGACGACAGTCTGGTGGCTCTGCAGAACGGGTGCATATGCTGTACCCTCAAAATGGATTTGGTGGAACAGCTTTCCGACATTGCCCGTATGGGAAAGTTCGACTACATCGTGATTGAAGCGAGCGGCATCTGCGAACCCGCACCCATCGCACAGACAATCTGCTCCATCCCGCAGCTCGGGCCTAAGTACATCTCCGGCTGCATGCCCGAACTTGACTGCATAGTGACGGTGGTCGATGCTCTGAGAATGCAGAGCGAATTTGCCTGCGGAGATGACCTGAAGAAAGAAAACATCGGTGAAGATGACCTCGAAAGCCTTGTGATCCAGCAGATTGAATTCTGCAACATAGTCGTTCTGAACAAGGCCTCGGAAGTCAAACCCGAGGAGCTCGAAAGAATCCGGAAGATTGTGAAAGCCCTCCAGCCAAAGGCCGAGATTATCGAATGCGACTACGGTGACGTGGATTTTGACAAGATTCTCTATACGGGCATGTTCGATTTCGACAAAGTCGCGACCTCGGCGGCATGGATTGACGCGATAGAGGGTGACGGACATGCGGAAGAGGACGATGATGAGGAGCATGAGGAGCATGAGGAGCATGAGGAGCATGACAGCCACGATCATCATCACCACCATGCGGAAGGAGGAGAAGTGGAGGAGTACAACATAGGGACTTTCGTATATTACCGCCGACCTGCTCTGGACATGAACCTCTTCGACAGGTTCGTGGCTAAAAAGTGGCCCGGAAACATCATCAGGGCCAAGGGCTTGTGCTGGTTCAGCGACGAGCCGGACAAATGCTATGTCTTCGAACAGGCAGGTGTACAGAAGTCGCTCAAGGATGCCGGGTATTGGTTCGCTACAATGCCTGAGGAGCAGCTTCAGGAGATGATGAAGAAAGACCCCGCGCTGCGCCGCGACTGGGATGAGAAATATGGAGACAGGATGATCAAGATAGTGTTCATAGGCCAGAATCTCGACAAGAAAGCGATAGAGGAGGAGCTGGACAAATGCCTGGAGGAACCGCTGTTCATGTAAACATCTGTTTCATGCCGTTGCAGGTCAGACGCGAAAAAAATTTTGCAACGATGATGTGGAGTCATTTGCCCATTACGCTGCCTTCATCTTTCTCAGCCGGCCGGAATTTCAGAAAAACACGTGCCTCAACATGACGGCACATCTCAAGATGACGCAACATTCAAAACAGCGCCATAAAAGACGACGGCGACCGGATTCGTAATTGATCCAGGCCGCCGCCTTTTTCATATTGTCCGCCGGACAGGAAGCCGTGTCCTATTTCAGCTTTTTGAGGCAGGCATCAACATCCTTCTCGATGCGTTCGGCAGTGTAATCGGACTTGACGAACTTCTCTCCCGTGATGTGCTCGTAGAGCTCAATGTATCTGTCGGTAATCTTGGAAACCACCTCCGGGGTCATCTCAGGAACCTTCTGTCCTTCCTTGCCTTGGAATCCGTTGTCCATGAGCCATTCACGTACAAACTCCTTGGAAAGCTGCTTCTGCTTCTCACCCTTGGCAAGCCTTTCTTCATAGCCCTCGGCATAGAAATACCTGGAAGAGTCAGGCGTGTGGATTTCGTCCATCAGGTAGATTTCACCGTCCTTCTTTCCGAATTCATATTTGGTGTCGACAAGGATGAGTCCCTGTTTGGCAGCTATTTCAGTTCCTCTGCGGAAAAGGGCGCGGGTATATTTCTCAAGCTGCTCGTAATCCTCGCGGGAGACAAGACCCGCAGATATGATTCCTTCCTTGGATATGTCCTCGTCGTGGCCTTCGCTCGCTTTGGTGGTAGGAGTTATGATAGGCTCGGGGAATTTCTGGTTCTCGACCATCCCGTCCGGCATCTTCACACCGCAGATTTCACGCTTTCCGGCCTTGTATTCTCTCCATGCATGTCCCGACAGATAACCTCTTATGACCATTTCCACCTTGAACGGCTCGCATTTGTATCCGACCGTGACCATGGGATCCGGAACGGCCACTTTCCAGTTCGGCAGAATGTCGGACGTAGCATCCAGGAACTTGGCGGCTATCTGGTTCAGCACCTGCCCTTTGTAGGGAACCCCCTCGGGAAGTACCACATCGAATGCCGATATTCTGTCGGTCACGACCATCACAAGATACTTTCCTTCATCGTAGACGTCACGTACCTTGCCAACATATTTCCCGACCTGTCCCGGGAAATGGAAATCTGTCTTTACAATAGCTTTCATATAATTAAGCGATTAAAATTCAGTGTCACGCCTGCCGCCTTCACATTCTCCGCAGCATGCGTCCGCAGCCGCAAATTTAAGAAATCCGTAATTATCACGAATAAAAATCCTGATTATTCTTTGCCCGCAGTTGCGGTCAAGACCTGCTGAACGGACAAACGGTGAAAAAAACATGGACGAAAACAGCAGGAAAAGATTTTTTACATATATTTGCAGAACTTTCAATTGCGGAATTAGCTCAGTTGGTAGAGCGTTGGCTTCCCAAGCCGAAGGTCGCGGGTCCGAATCCCGTATTCCGCTCCAATGTCACCCCGTGCAGACTGCGCGGGATAATTTTTTTTCAGATGAACTGCTTATGTAAAATTGCCTTGGCAGCGATCGGTGTCCTGTCAATAGCTTCCTGCGGCGGAAAGTACAAGTACGAGACTGTCGCCGGAGACCCCATGGGGGCCAAAATCTACACCCTTGACAACGGCCTGAAAGTCTACATGTCCGTAAACAAAGAAACTCCGCGAATCCAGGCCAACATAGCCGTAAGGGTAGGCGGCAAGAACGACCCTTCCGACAACACCGGTCTCGCACACTATCTTGAGCACATAATGTTCAAAGGTACAGACAGTTTCGGCACCACGGACTACGCAGCGGAAAAACCTCTTCTCGACCGCATACAGTCTCTGTACGATGTTTACCGCACGAAAACGGACAAAGCGGAAAGGGATTCCATCTATCATCTGATAGATTCCGTAAGCTACGCCGCCTCAAAGATCGCGATAGCCAACGAGTACGACAAGCTCATGTCGCTGATCGGCTCCCAGGGTTCCAATGCATACACCTCCAACGACGTGACCTGCTATGTGGAGAACATACCATCAAACCAGGTGGAAAACTGGGCCAAAGTCCAGTCCGACAGATTCAAGAACATGGTTGTGAGAGGCTTCCACACCGAACTTGAAGCAGTATACGAAGAATACAACATGGGCCTGACCAACGACACGGAGAAAGCACTGCTGGCTATTGATTCCGTGCAGTTCGCAAACCACCCCTACGGGACCCAGAGCGTGATAGGCACACAGGGACACCTCAAGAATCCCGACATAACTGCCATTCTGAAACAGAAGGCCACATACTATGTACCGAACAACTGCGCAATCTGCGTGGCGGGAGACTTCGATCCCGATGAAATGGTAGGCATAATTGAAAAGTACTTCGGCGACTGGAAAGCCACTGCATCCGTTCCGGAAATAGAGATAAATGAGGAAGCTCCCATAACCGTTCCGGTCGAGAAGAATGTCTATGGCAACGATGCCGAATTCGTCATGCTGTCATGGAGATATCCCGGTACCAAGTTCGAGGAAAGCGAAATTTCAGACATCGCAAGCACCATCCTGTACAACGGCATGGCAGGACTGATCGATCTGGACATCAACCAGAAGCAGGCGGCACTTGCGGCATATGCCGAAAACTACTCCAGAACCGACCATGGCGAGCTGCTGCTCGAAGGACTTCCTCAGGAGGGCCAGAGCCTTGCCGAAGTCCGCGACCTTCTGCTGGCGGAAGTCGCAAAACTCAGAAACGGAGACTTTGACGAAAGCCTCCTCGAAGCGGCGAAAAGCAACTACAAGCTCGCAGAAATGAAAATGCTCGAAAGCAACAGCAGAAGGGCAAGCCGATTCGTCAATTCGTTCATAGCCGGACACGACTGGGCATACGACGCGGCCTCGCTCGCAAGAATCGAAGCCCTCACGAAAGCCGACATAGTGTCATGGGCTTCCGAATACCTCCGTCCCGAAAGCTACGTGGCAGCGTTCAAACACATAGGGTCCGATCCCGGCATTCACAAGATAGAGGCCCCAAAGATTACACCTATCGAGACAAACCGCGACAAGGAAAGCGCATTCCTTGCCGAATTCAGAAAAACGGAAGTGAAGCCAATAGAACCGGTTTTCACGGATTACTCGAAAGACCTTTCAAAGTTTGACGTGAACGGAGTCGAGGTGCTTTACAATAAAAACACTGTCAACGACATAGCTAATGTGACTCTGACATTCGACAAAGGCATTCTCGATGATCCTAAACTTGATGTGGCACTATCATACATAGATTATCTCGGTACAGACGACAAAAGCGCAGACGAGCTGGCCTCCGAAATGTACGGCCTTGCCTGCAGCTACAGCGCGAGTGTCACGGACAACTCTCTATCCATCGTCATCACGGGACTTGACGAGAACATCGGCAAGGCCATGGACATTGTCGAAACGCTGATGCTGAACGCCAAAGGCGACAAATCAGTACTCGCCTCCCTGAAGGAAGATCTCCTGAAGATGAGGGCGGACAGGAAGCTGAACATGTCCGACTGCTACAACGCCCTTGCAAAATACGTATACTACGGTCCTGAATACATCAGGAGAACCACACTGAGCGACAAAGCCCTGAAAGACCTCTCTTCCGACGAACTTCTCGCCGCGGTAAAGGAACTCTTCGGCTACAGCCATAAATTCCTTTACTACGGACCGAAAAACGAGGAGGAAGTTAAGTCCCTTGCCATCGGACACCATAAAGCGGCGGAAGACCTCAAACCCCTGACAAAAACCTATGCCGCTAACCTTGTGACCGCATCTCCCGCCACCTACATAGTCAACTACGATGCACGTCAGTTCAACTATGTGCAGTATTCCGACAGGGGCGAGAAGTACGACCCCGCCGACGATGCAGTCCTCACCCTTTTCAACGAGTATTTCGGAGCAGGCATGAACACCGTCGTATTCCAGGAGATGAGGGAATCCAGGGCATTGGCATACAGCGCCAGAGCACGCCTGAACTTTCCTCAGTACAAAGACGATGACTACAGTTTCTACGCCTACATAGGCTCTCAGAACGACAAGCTGGAAAAAGCCGTAAAGGCATTCGACGAGATAATCAACGACATGCCCCGCTCGGAGAAAAACTTCGAGATAGCCAAGAATTCGCTTGACTCCAAACTCCGCACCAGCAGGGTCACCGGAGCGGCTGTTCTCTCCAGCTATCTTGCCGCCGAAGAACTCGGAATCAGCGAGCCGAGGGAGAAGGGCATCTTTGAAAAACTTCCTTCACTGACCATGGACGACCTCGTCAATGCACAGCAGAAATGGATAAAAGGCAGAACCTATACTTATGGCATTGTCGGTGACGCAAGAGATCTTGACATGGATTTCCTCAAAACTCTGGGCCCTGTAAAGGTCCTCAGCCTTGAAGAAGTATTCGGTTATTGAATCCGCTGAACCAAACTTGATTCATACCGGCGGACAACTTCCGCAACAAACGGGAGGACGACAGAATGTCTTTGTACTTTCGGAGTCGCCCTCCATGTTTTTTCATTGCGCCGCAACAGTCATTCAAGGACATAGTCCGTGACATTCTTCATGCCCGGCACTCCATAATACGTCTCCACGACATCGCCCTTCAGATAAACCTTGGAGCCGATGATGTCCGGATTGGCCGCAAGGTTCAAGGCATCTCTTATCTTACCTTTCTTCAACTCGACCGAGAAGCAGTCCTTTCTGTCGGATGCGGACTTTTTTCGGGATATCGCAATGTTGGTGGAGGAGAACGGAGCTTTGAATACAGGCCTGTTGGTTGACTTGAAGGCACCTGTTATGTAACCATATACCCAGACGCCTTTGGCTCCGGCTATCTTCCCGGCGGAGGTCACGTCAGCGGCATCTTCGTAACCGTCTTTTCCTTGCGATCCCTTGCCGCCGGCTTCATTGTCTTCACCTATCACGACATCCGCCCCGGACCATGTCCTGCTTGTATCCACGGAAACATCTATGCCCCCGAGACCTCCCGGAACTGAAGAAGGCGCCCCGATTCTGACCTGCAGCATTTCCTTCGGTTCAAGCCTTCTCGTCAGCAGATTTCTCCGGCGGCCTCCGTCATCCATCAGCAAAGACACGGTCCCGGGCTTGAAATAGGCGATCCTTTTTTCGGAATAAGAGTACATGAGCCTGCCTTCAGAGGATGTCAGGAAAAGCACCGCTTCCGGATAGTTCTCAAGAAAGTCGGCACCCACCTTGAGTTTGACTCCAGAGTTGAGTTGCGTGCACACGAGGCGGACTTCCTCCCTTCCTCCTGAAGGCACCACAATGCTCTGGTCGTCACCGTACAGCGGTGCCGCAAACTCAGGCTTGTCAAACTCTCCGCTGCGCACCGAAATGTCATATATCCCGGGGGCGACGGCAATATGCTCCGGCATGTTTCCGAAGCTGCCGCTGTAGACCGTTCCTCCGTCCCCGTCCTTGACATCAAGAATAAATTTGTCCGGATCCGGAACCTTCTCCCCCGACTTTGTCGGGAACTGTCCTTCGGCAAAGCGTATGACGAGTTCTCCTTTCTCTCCTCCGCTCTCCTCTCCCTCGCAGGAAAGAGCAAAAGCTGCCGCGGCACACATAGCGGCGACAGCAGACACTTTTTTCAAACTGAGCATAGCCATATCTTTTTTCGGCGAAGATACAAGCCCGCTCATGCCGTCTGGTCAGGATTCCATAATTGTATCCGACAGCAGAGGTAAAGTTTTATGCTGCCCCGATAAAGATCTATGTTGCCCCGGTAAAGATTTATGCCAACCGTATCTTGGCGTAACGCAGAAGCAGGATTTTGTCTCCGAAATGATCGAAATGGACTTTAGCCTTCAGATCTGCGGGGCTACCGTTTATTTCGAGTATGGTTCCGAAACCGAATTTGTTATGTTCTATCCTCATGCCTTTACGCAGGGAAAGTACTGATACCGGCTCGAAATCCTTGTCTTCCCGAACAGAAGGGACGGGCACCTTGGGCATAGCAGGCCGCGATGCCTCCACACGCGGAGCGGAAACACGGTTTCTCGACGGGAACTCCACCGTATCAGTTCCTCCTCCCTGAAGCGGATTGGATACGTATCTTCCGTCTATTTCCCTGATGAAACGGCTCACAGGGTATTCCTTGGTCTGTCCGTTCCTCATCCTCGAAGAGCAGTAGCAGAGGGTCACGCCGGCCTTGGCCCTGGTGAGCGCAACGTAGAACAATCTGCGCTCCTCTTCTATGTCAGCCGAAGAAGAAGACATGCTTTCGGAAGGGAACAGGCCGTCTTCCATGCCGGCGACATAGACGTATGGGAATTCAAGTCCCTTGGCAGAGTGCACCGTCATCATGGCTATCTTGTTTCCGGAATCTTCCTCTCCGCCGTCGGCGGTGTCCACGGCCGTCAGCAGGGATATGTCTTCGAGATACTCGCCGAGAGTAGTCACCGGAATGTCGGCTCCGTTGATTTCATCGGCATCGGAAATCTTCCCTTCCGACATAAGTTCTTCGACATAATCGTTGTACCTTTTCTCAGCGAATTCCTTCACGCTGTTCAGCAGTTCTTCGATATTTCCGGCGCGTGAAAGGCTCTCCACCGAATTCTCTTGTTTGAAGGACGCATAAAGTCCGCATTCGTCCGAAAGCTTCACGGCAACTTCGTAAGCATCTTTCTTTCCCGAAGCTTCCGAAGCATGACGGATGATTTCCTTAAATGCCTGCAGCTTCTTGACGGCGGCAGGCTTGAGTCCGTACAGGCCGAGAGCCGGCAAGTCTATGGCCGCCAGAAGAGAGCACTTGTTCACCGCTGCAGCCGAAGCCAATGCAGCCACCGACGTATCCCCTATCCCTCTGGCCGGAGTATTGACGGCACGGCGGAACGATTCGTTGTCGTCGGGGTTGACGGCCAGTTTGAAATAGGCCATCATATCCTTAACCTCCGCCCTGTCGAAGAAGGAATTGCCTGAGAATATCTTATATGGCAGATTTCTCTTGCGCAGCGCCTCCTCCAAAGCCCTGGACTGCGCATTTGTCCTGTACAATATGGCAAAGTCCCTGTACATGGCCCCTTCTTTCTCGATTTTCCAGATTATGGAAGAGGCTATCATCACAGCCTCCTCCTTGTCGGTGTAGGCTTTGAGCAGATGGATCTTCTCTCCCTCGGCACCGGTAGCCCGGCAGTCCTTCGGAATCCTTCCGCTGTTGTGCCTGATCACGGAATTGGCCGCACCGACGATGTTCTGAGTCGAGCGGTAGTTGTTGACCAGCTTGAAAACTTTGCACTCGGGAAAATCCTTGCTGAAATTGAGGATATTCTGTATTCTGGCGCCTCTGAAGGCATATATGGACTGTGAATCGTCGCCTACCACGCAGATGTTGCGTTTCTTTCTGGAGAGCTTGCTGAGTATCAGGTACTGGGAATAGTTCGTGTCCTGGTACTCGTCCACGAGCACGTAATCGAAGCGGCCTGCTATATTTTCGAGGGCATCGGAATGGTCTCTGAACAGAATGTTCATGTTCAGCAATATGTCATCGAAGTCCATGACTCCGGAACTTTTCAACAGATTCTGGTAGCTGACGTACACATCGCAGATCCTTGGCATTTTGGATGCGGCATCGGCCTTCATCCTCTCGATGTCCTTCCTGTAGGCCTCCGGTGTCCAAAGCTCATTCTTTGCCCTGGAAATGCGGCTGAGGACAACCTTGGGCTTGTAAATCTTGTCATCCAGATTCATTTCCTTCAGACAGCGCTTCAACGCGCTGAGAGAATCGGAAGTGTCGTAGATGGTGAAGGTTCCGGGATAGCCCAGCAGTCCCGCATACTCCCTCAGGAAACGGATGAAAACAGAATGGAAAGTGCCCATGCAAAGCTTGCGCGCATTCATCTCGCCTTCTATGAGGCCTATCCTCTCCTTCATCTCGGCGGCCGCCTTCTTCGTGAAGGTCAAAGCCAGAATCCGCTGCGGTGGACAGCCGTTTTCAAGAACATAGGCAATCCTGCTTGTCAGCACCCTCGTTTTCCCCGATCCAGCACCGGCGACTATAAGCACCGGCCCCTCCGTACATTCCACCGCCTCACGCTGGACTCCGTCCAAGCCTTCGAGAATTCTTCCGATATTGTTATCCATAACAACACAAAAATACGAAAATAATGGTTAACTTTGCGTTCCCTTAAAAATACTGATAAATTATTATACATAATGTCAAACAACATCGTACTCAAACGAGGGCTGAACATCCCTATAAAGGGGGAAGCTGCCCGAGAGACCGTCAAGAAGGTGCAGCCTGACATTATCGCGCTCAAACCCGCCGATTTCAGAGGCCTCGTACCGAGGCTTCTTGTCAGGGAAGGCGATAAGGTTTTGGCCGGCTCCCCTGTGATGGCCGACAAGAATTGTCCCGACATTCTTTTCTCATCCCCGGTCAGCGGAACCGTGGCAGAGATAGTAAGGGGCGAAAAGAGAAAGTTGCTTGAAGTCCGCATAAAGGCGGACTCGGTTCAGGAATACGTCGATTACGGCGTCCAGAGCCTCAGCGGAATGAACGCGGATGCCGTAAAGGCCGTCCTGCTAAAGAGCGGCCTCTGGCCCTCGATCATCCAGCGTCCCTACGGTACGCTTGCGAACCCGGAAGTTAAGCCCAAAGCCATTTTCGTGTCCGCTTTCAGCACCGCCCCTCTGGCGGCAGATACCGACTATGTTCTCGGAGACCGTCTCGGTGACATCCAGACAGGCGTGGACGCTCTTTCCAAGCTCACGGACGGTGGCGTCCATTTTTCGATCAATGCCGCCACGAGTTCAAGTTCGCCTTTCCATAAAATCGAGCATGTGATAATGCACACGGTTTCAGGAAAGCATCCTGCGGGCAATGTCGGAGTACAGATCAGCCACATATCCCCTATAAAGAAGGGCGATACGGTATGGACAGTGTCGCTGCTGCTGCTTGCATCCATCGGAAAGCTCTTCAACAGCGGCAAAGTGGATTTCTCCAGAAAAATCGCCGTCACAGGCCCGGTGGCCAAGAACCCTTCCTACGTCGAGGCATATCCCGGCATAAGCATGAAGGACCTCAAAGAATACTATGACAACTCCGGAAATGACGTAAGGTTCGTGAGCGGAGACGCCCTCTCCGGCACCAACATCGGCCCGGAAGGCTTCCTCGGATTCTTCGACAACCAGGTCACCTTGCTCCACGAAGGAAGGGAAAGGGAGGTTTTGGGATGGCTCAAACCTTTCAGGTTCAATCAGTTCAGCTCACAGCGCTCATACTTCTCATGGCTGTGCCCCCACAAGAAATACAGCATGGATACCAACACCCACGGCGGAGAACGCACTTTCATGATGTCCGATGTCTACGGCAAGGTTCTTCCCATGGACATTTTCCCGATATATCTCGTCAAGGCCTGCATAGCCGGCAATATTGACGACATGGAGAAATACGGCATCTACGAAGTTCTTCCCGAAGATCTCGCCACCTGCGAGTTCGTAGATCCTTCGAAGAACGACATCCAGAATATCATATCAAAAGGCATTGACCTGATGATGAAAGAAATGGCATAAAAGGAATCAGTCATGGAAGAAAAAACAACAAAGCCGGGTCTTTTTGAAAAAGGCGGAAAGCTCGGATTCCTTCATTCTACAGTCGATGCGTTCGACACATTCCTGCGCGTGCCCGCGACAGT
This sequence comes from uncultured Muribaculaceae bacterium, assembly GCA_964460265.1. Taxonomy (GTDB): domain Bacteria; phylum Bacteroidota; class Bacteroidia; order Bacteroidales; family UBA932; genus Cryptobacteroides. The sequence goes on from CAYWPV010000023.1 coordinate 12,642, forward strand.
AACAAAAACGGGAGCGCATGTCAGAGACTCAATTGACCTAAAGAGAATTCTGATCATAGTGGTCATATCCCTCATACCCGCAGCCCTTTTCGGAATGTGGAACGTAGGATATCAGTACAGCTCCCGCATAGGTGAGGACTGGACGCTGCTCCACAACTTCTGGTTCGGATTCCTCAAAGTTCTCCCTCTATATCTTGTAGCATACATCGTCGGGCTCGGCATAGAGTTCGCTTTCGCGCAGATCAGAGGAGAAGAAGTGAGCGAAGGTTACCTCGTGACCGGAATGCTCATACCCCTCATCGTCCCCGTCGACGTTCCGCTTTGGACTCTTGCCATAGCGGTTGCTTTCGCGGTAGTGTTCGGAAAGGAGGTTTTCGGAGGCTCCGGAATGAATTTCCTCAACCCCGCTCTCCTCACACGTGCTTTCCTCTTCTTCTCCTACCCGAGCAAAATGTCGGGCGACCAGGTATGGATTGCGCACAGATGCGGTGAAGACGCCATTACCGGAGCGACTCCCCTTTCATGCGGCAGTCTCGAAGGACTCAACACCGACGGATATTCTTTCTGGCATCTGTTTGCCGGAGACATTCCCGGTTCAGTAGGTGAAACCTCCGTAATCGCCATCCTCATCGGTGCCGTGATTCTCATCTGGACAGGCATCGCAAGCTGGAAGATAATGGTATCATCAGTGGCCGGAGCCCTCTTTGTGGGCTGGCTCGGACATATCTGCGGCGTGACCGACATCCCCGCCTGCTACCAGCTCGTCCTCGGCGGATTCGCCTTCGGTACAGTATTCATGGCGACCGACCCCGTCACCGCCGCACAGACGGAAACCGGCAAATGGATCTACGGATTCCTCGTGGGCGCTCTCTGCGTGACCGTTAGACTGTTCAATCCCGGATATGCGGAAGGCATGATGCTGGCAATCCTTCTCATGAACACGTTCGCACCTCTTATTGACTACTGCGTCACCGACGTCGCCATCAGGAGAAGAGCAAAGAAGTACAACGCCGCTTAAAACCATAAGGATATGAACACAAACAGCAATACATATACAATCGTATATACGGCTATAGTCGTCATTCTGGTCGCGGGCATTCTTGCTTTTGTATCTACGGCTCTGAAACCGAAACAGGATGCGAACATAAAGGCCGAGACCGTGAGCCAGATTCTGACCGCGGCGCAGTTCGCCACAAAAGATGAACTGACGGCATTGGGCAACGACAACGTGCTCAAAAAGTACCAGGAAAACATAAAGGAAGCCTTCACCGTCAATGCTGAAGGCAAGAAGGTGGCCGATCTTTCCATCGATCCGATTCAGCTGGCCGACAATCTCAAAGCACAGAACAAACTCATAAAGAGCGGTGATGTTTCCGGTCTCGAACTGCCCGTCTATGTTTTTGACAAAGGCGGAAAGGTGGTCACGGTCGTAGCAATCTACGGTGCAGGCCTTTGGGGTCCGGTATGGGGCTATATCGCTCTGAATGACGACCACAAGACTGTCGTCGGAGCATATTTCGACCATGAAAGCGAGACTCCGGGCGTCGGAGCCAAAATCAAGGACGACCCTGCGTTCCGCGCCGAATTCGTCGGAAAGACCGTGGACTTCAGCTCAGACGCTCCTCTCCAGATCGTGAAAGGAGCCCAGGGCGACAGCCAGGTCGATGCGATAAGCGGAGCCACCATGACTTCCAACGGACTCAGCGAAGCCATAGTGACATGGATAGATTATTACAAGCCCTATTTCGAGAGTCTCTCCGCAGAACCCGAATCTGCTGCAGAATCCGTCTCAGAGGAAAACAGCGCTAATGAGGAGGAATAAAACATGGACGCAAAACTTAAAGAAACAATATTGAATCCCATTCTCAAGGGCAACCCTATCACTGTCCTTGTCCTTGGAGTCTGCTCCTCTCTTGCGGTCACCGTACAGCTCAAAGGAGCTATCGTCATGGCTATCGCCGTAACTCTTGTCACCGGCATATCCAGCTTCATCCTGTCCCTGATGAGAAATTCCATCCCGAACAGGGTGAGAATCATCATACAGCTCGTTGTAGTAGCACTTCTTGTAATTCTCGTGGACCAGATACTCAAAGCCTACGATTATGCGATAGACAAGCAGCTTTCCGTCTATGTGGGCCTCATCATCACGAACTGTATCGTGATGGGACGCATAGAGGCTTTCGCTCTCGGAAACAAGCCCGTTCCCTCCCTGCTTGACGGTCTCGCCAACGGCGTAGGCTACGGTATTATACTCGTGGTCGTGGCGTTCTTCCGCGAACTCTTCGGTTCAGGAACCCTCTTCGGCGCGAGAATCATCCCCGAGTCGTTCTATGCCGCAGGTTACATGAACAACGGTCTGGTAATCCTTCCTCCGATGGCTCTGATTCTCATTGGATGCATCATCTGGATACAGAGAGGAATCCAGAAAGACCTGCAGGAGAAGTAACATAAACACCGAACAATTATGGAAAGTCTAAGTTTATTCGTAAGGTCAATCTTCGTTGACAATATGATTTTTGCATACTTCCTCGGTATGTGCTCATACCTGGCGGTATCCAAAAATGTAAAAACAGCTTCCGGTCTCGGTGTCGCTGTTATCTTCGTGCTGCTCATAACGCTGCCTATCAACTATCTGCTCAACAGATACGTGCTTGCGCCCGACGCGCTGATCAAAGGTGTGGACCTGAGCTTCCTCAGCTTCATCATCTTCATCGCCGTCATTGCGGCCATAGTGCAGATACTTGAAATGGTGGTCGAGAAGTTCTCGCCCTCACTGTACGCGGCTCTTGGAATATTCCTTCCTCTTATCGCCGTGAACTGTGCCATCATGGGAGCATCCCTGTTCATGCAGCAGAAGGATTTCGCAAATGTCGGACAGGCTACAGTCTATGCCCTCGGTTCCGGAATCGGCTGGTTCCTTGCCATAGTGACCTTGGCGGCCATCAGGGAGAAACTGGCATATTCCAATGTTCCTCCGGCACTCAGAGGTACTGGCATAGCGTTCATTACGGTGGGTCTGATGGCTATAGCCTTCATGACATTCTCCGGAATTTCAATCTAATAAAGGAGGCAGACTATGTTTAATACAATTTTAGGAGCGGTCGCGACCATCCTGGCGGTAACTCTAATACTGGTAGCTCTGCTTCTGGTAATCAAAGCGAAGCTGACCCCTTCAGGCTCCGTCCAGATAGATATCAACGACGGCAAGAAAGTTCTTGACGTTCCTCAGGGCGGAGACCTTCTGCACACACTTGCAGAGCAGAAAATATTCCTGCCTTCCGCATGCGGCGGAAAAGCCAACTGCGGACAGTGCAAAGTAAGAGTTCTTGAAGGCGGAGGCACCATACTCCCCACAGAGACAGGATTCTTCTCACGTAAACAGATCAAGGACAACTGGAGACTCGGCTGCCAGGTCAAGATCAAGGACAACCTCAAGATAGCTGTCCCGGACTCGGCCCTCAGCGTGAAAAAACTTGAATGTGAAGTCATTTCCAACAGGAACGTGGCAACCTTCATCAAAGAGTTCACGGTCAAGCTTCCCGAAGGAGAGAATCTCGATTTCAAATCCGGTGAGTATATCCAGATAGACATTCCCAAATACCATGTCTATTTCAAGGACATCGATGTGGACCCTCTCTACAAGAACGACTGGGAGAAATACGGATTCTTCAATTTGGAGTCCATCAACAACGAGCCTACGGTCCGTGCATACTCGATGGCTTCATATCCCGCAGAAAAGGGTATCATAAAGCTGAACGTACGTATCGCCACCCCTCCTTTTGACAGGACGGCACCCAAGGGAAGCAACAAGCTGCTGCCGGTCAACCCGGGCATAGCTTCTTCCTATGTGTTCACCAGGAAACCCGGCGATAAGGTGATGATCTCCGGTCCTTACGGAGAATTCCTTCTGCCCGAAAATGATCCTGACTCACAGGAATACATCTTCGTCGGAGGAGGTGCAGGAATGGCCCCGCTCAGAAGCCACATCATGCATCTGTTCAAGACTCTGAAGACCAAGAAGAATGTAAACTTCTTCTATGGAGCGCGCAGCCTTGTGGAGGCATTCTACCTCGAAGACTTCGCAGAGATAGAAAAGGAGTTCCCGAACTTCCATTTCCATCTTGCCCTTGACCGTCCGGATCCGGCCGCTGACGCCGCCGGAGTCAAATACACCGCCGGCTTTGTGCACAACGTGATGTACGAGACATATCTGAAGGATCATGACGCTCCCGAAGACATCAAATACTTCATGTGCGGACCGCCTATGATGTCCAAGTGCGTTGAGCAGCTTCTGGACAATCTCGGAGTTCCTCCGGAGAATCTTCTCTTCGACAACTTCGGAGCATAGACACACATACCTTACGATTTTAAAAAGGGGTGACTCTGACGGTCATCCCTTTTTTGTTTTAAGGCTGTCCCGAAATGAAGGCCGCCACGGAAAAGAAAGAATGAAGGCCGGAAACGGAAAGCAGAGGACGATAGGTAAAGATTCATGAGAAAAACGGCAGGAAAACTTTACCCCGAATTATTTGACAAGTGAGAAACATTAGTTTCGCAGCAGAAAAAGAAAGAATATGCCGACAGCTGAAAATACATGGAAGAGGGACAAAGGCCGGAATCTTGATACGGGCTATTTCTTGCCCAGCTTGCTTCACTTTATTATTTTGTCTTTAATCCCGGCCTTTCTCCCGTGCTTCTTCTCTTGTTCTGACAATGCTTTTGAAGAGAGCGGATGCGAATCGGAAGTCCTGCTCACAAAATCATCGGGAAACGAATCGGTCAGTTCCGTCGACCTGTTCTTCTACAATGATGACAAACTCTCCAGACTTGACTCCTATCAAAGATTCCTGTCTCCTCCTTCCGTGCTGACGGGCCGGTCGGGAAGCGGAAGCAAAACCGTACATGCGGTAGCGAACAGCCGGACGGCAGCCTACTCGTGGCTGGACATATGCTCGGTATTCGCCCTCGGAAAGCTCAAAGCGATGCTTGATGAAGACAATCCTTCAAGCCCTGTCATGAGCGGAAGCACAAAGATAGAGGCAGGAAAGGAGGCGGCATGCGGAATAGAGCTCAGGCCTGTCATGGCGGAAATCATCCTCCGTTCATTGTGCTGCGACTTCAGCGACAGAATCTATGCGGGGGAAAAACTGGAGAATGTCCGGGTCTATCTGACCGATGTATGCGTATCGGCACCTCTGTTCAGCATAGGACCGCCTCCGGCGTCCGAGTTCATCAACATCGGAAGGCTTGACAGCACGGAAGTATTCTCGCTCAAACATCCGGAGTACGTTTACCGGGCCACGGGAAGGAACGTCGGGGCGGAAAAGATAACACCTTACATCCATTTCTACTGCTACCCGAACAGCCCTGACGAGAAAAGCCTCGGTTCGCCCTGCACGAATATCGTCATCGAAGGAAAACTCGGAGGAAACACTGTCTACTACCCTATTGAAGTGAAACAGGAAGGCAGCAAAGGGGAAATCCTGAGAAACACGCGTTACCTCGTGGACGTCAGAATCACAAGAAGGGGAGCTTCCAGAATCGGTGAACCTCTTGAAACGGACGCTGCCATAATAGGGGTCAGTGCCGAACCATGGACTGAAAAAGATAAGCAATATGTCAGTTTCTAAACACAGCCTCCTGCACTGCACCGTCTTCTGCACAATGGCCTCCTTTCTCGGATGCAGCATGGAAGGAAATACGGAGGAAGGTGCGGCACAGCCGGCTTCCGTGGAAGTGACGGTGTCGAAGCCGATGACAAAATCGGAGGACCCGGACGAAAACGTGATCTCGGACATCAATCTGTTCACCTTCAGCGAAGACGGCATCCTTGAAGATTGCAGATACGTGCCATGGAGGGAAATGGCCGACAAGAAAGCCATTACGGTAAAAATAATGCTCGTAAGGGGCGTCAGGGCAAGAATAGCCTGTCTGGCCAACCTGGGATACAGGCTCGACGGCATAAGGACAAGCTCGGATCTGGACAACTACCGCTATTCAATGGCATATCCGGACGAGTACTCCAAGGGAATGCCCATGTTCGGAAGCATGGAAAGAGTCTGGACACCGCAAGAAAAGGAAATACGCCTGAACCTGAAAAGGATGATGGCTAAAATATCGATAAGCATGGACAGGTCCGAACTTGACGCGGGAGTAAAGCTGAACGTAAAATCGGTGACGATAGGAAACTGCCCCAAATCGGCAACGCTCAAGGGGCCCAGTTCTCCGTCCGGTGAAAACGATGTGTTCTCCAGAGGTTTCATAAAAAGCTATGAAGACGTCAATGCCTTGAACAAGAGCGAAAAAGAAAGCATGAGCGGAGAAGTGGACGTGTATATGCTTGAAAACATGAACGGCAACCTGCTTGACGATACCGTGGACGACAACGGCAAGATATTGTCAGGAACGAAAGCTAAAACCTGCTCATACATAGAGATACGGTCGGAGTACATCTCTCCTGGCCGCCAGAGCGGACCTGACGGCTATCTTATCTACAGATTCTACCTCGGAGAAAGCAGCTCGAATTTCGACGTGGAACGCAACTGCCACTACCATGTAACTGTGCAGCCGCATGGTTCAGGGCTGGAAGAGACAGGATGGCGGATTGACAAAACAGGACTTGAGGAAGAATGAAATGGATGCGGTGATAGTGTGGTCGGATACCGAAGGGAAGGAATACCGCAGCGGAATACTTGGATATCTGAATGAAAAATACGGGAACAGAAACGGATGCGGAAGAGGAAGAGGGCCGGACGAGCTGATTTTCTGCGTCGCGGCACTCATCAGGAACGTCGGCTTCATAGAAAGGATACTTGTAGTGACAGAAAATGTACTGCCTTTCGACAAGGATTTCATCAGAATGAACTTTCCGGAATGGAACGGTGATGTGGCGGCGGTCACCCATCAAGAACTTTTCGAAGGGTTCGAGGGATTTCTGCCGTGTTTCAGCGCCATCGCCGTAAGGACTCTGCTCTACAGGACAAAGGGATTAAGCGAGAGTTTCATGCTCGTCAACACGGGATGCATCCCGATAAGGAAGATGAGACGGGAAGACTGCTGCGGAAACGAATCCTGTCCGAGAGTTTTCGGATCGTGGGAAAAGAGTTCCAGATTGGACCGGTGCAAGCTTGATGAGCTTTATATAGGGCAGGAGGAAATCTGCCCGGAAGACAGGAGCTTCAGCGGCGGTCGCATTTTCATTCCCTCGGCGCATCCGGCCATACATAGCAGGAAAAGGCTTCTGGCATGTCTTGAAGAAAGGAAAGGACTTCTGTCACGGAATCTGGGGCAGCGTTTCAACAATCCGCTCCAGACAGACATTCCAATGATTGCCGCAAATTCCGGCTCAGCGCTCCGACGCGGGATCCCGCCGGATACAATGACCCTCGCTCCATGCAGCGATGCAGAACTCGGAAAAGCCCTGAGAGGCCTCCGTTCGGCAACCTACCTGCGGACTTCTCCCCTCTCCAGTTTCAGGCAAGGGCAGAGACTGGCTCTGAAAGACAGCCTCAGAGCTCTGCTCAGAATAGCCGCTTGGAATTGAACTCCGATAGCCTTATCTTTGCGATGTATGACAAAGATACTTACAGCCGGAGTTTTCGACCTTCTGCACATCGGACATATAGAACTGTTCCGGAGAGCCCGTGCGTTGGGAGACAGCTTATGCGTGGCAGTACAGGAAAGCGGAAGCGTAAAGAAATACAAACCGGACGCATCGACGGTATATTCCACCGAAGAAAGGCTGTATATGGTGAAAGCCATAAAATATGTCGATGACGTGGTGACCTACAAAGATGTCGATGACCTCATAGGAAGGGTTGATTTCGACGTATTCGTGGCAGGGCCGGACCAGAACCACGCCCATTTCAGAAAACTGTTCGACTGGTGCGCACGGAACGGAAAGGAAGTGGTGGTGCTCCCACGTACCGAAGGCATCTCTTCATCAGAATTGAAGGAGCATATAAAATCTTTATAAACATATCATTACAGTATCATGATCGACGTCAGGAAATTTCTGTCTTCCCTCTGGAGAGGTTTAAGCAAAGTAACCCTGAATACACGCATGGAGGCCCGCAGAAAAAGCAGGTATCCCGCCCTTTCAGGCAAGGAGGACGGCATCGTCATATCACTGACGTCCTTTCCCCCGAGAATGGGCACACTGTGGATCACCCTCGACTCCCTGTTCAGACAAAGCGTGCTTCCTGACAAAATAGTGCTGTATCTGACCACTGAGGAATTCCCCGGTAGACTTGCAGATATCCCATCTCAAGTGAAGAGATTCATGGACTATGGGCTGGAAATCGAGTTCGTCCCCGAAAATCTCTACAGCCACAATAAGTATTTCTATGCCCTGCAGAGATTCACCGAAGCCAAAGTCATCACGGTTGACGATGACAGCTACTATCCCCGGTCCACTGTGGAAAGGCTTTTGGCCTTGAACGGCAAATACCCTGGCACAGTGTGCACGAACATAGCGTCCGTGATGGATCCTTCCAACTTCTACGACTATTCTTCATGGAAAAGAGCCGGAAAAGAACAGCAGTCCTCCATGCTTTGTGTCGCTTTAGGGTTCTCAGGAGTACTTTATCCGCCGCATGTGATAGGAAGACAAATGTTTGACAAAGATCTCTTCATGAGCATCTGCCCGAAAGCCGATGACCTGTGGCTCAAGGCCAATGAGATGGACATGGGAATAAAAGTTGCCTGCGGAGGGTTCTTCCCAAAGCCGGTAACGATTCGAGGTTCACAGAAAGTTTCCCTGAGGAAGTTCAACAAGGGGGGCGAAAACGGCAACAACAGGCAATGGAAAGCTCTGGACGAGCATTTCCATCTAAAGGACAAGATTTAATATGGACGCTGTAATCACATACGTAAACGGTCTGGATCCGCTGTGGAGGGAAGATTACGCAAAGGCGGTCGGCGGAAGCGTGATGGCAAAGCGCTACAGGGACTGGGGCACTCTGAAATATCTGCTCCGCGGGATCGAGAAGCATATCCCGGGAGTAAGGAACGTATTCCTTCTGGTCTCCAGGGAAAGTCAGGTGCCGGAATGGGCGGACAGGGATGTGCTGCGGCCTGTGCTGCACAAGGATATTATTCCGGAAAAGTTTCTGCCGACTTTCAACAGCACCACGATTGAGATGTTTCTGCACAAGATTCCCTCGCTCGCAGAAGAGTTTCTGTACTTCAACGACGACATGTTCCCCGTAATGGACTGCCCGGACACGGATTTCTTCATCGGAGGAAAATCGGCCATAGGTTTCACACACCATCTGTTCGCGGCGGGAGGATACAAGAAAAGGGTCCGCAATTCCGACAGACAGGCAAGGAAAGCTCTGGGA
>CAYWPV010000024.1:0-21742 GCA_964460265.1 uncultured Muribaculaceae bacterium
ATTTCAACCAGTACCTTTTCCTCGATTACCTGTACTTCCAGGGAAAGACGGTAAAAGGCAAAATCTCAAACAAGCACCTTTCCCCAGCGGTATATTCTCCGGAAAAGATAGCCTCATTCATAGAGTATCCAAGACGCAAGATGATCTGCATCAACGATGTCCACCTCGGAGAAGAAGAATTCGAAAGATACAAGACACGGGTGACGGAAGCATTTGAAAGACACTTTCCGGACAAATCCCGTTTCGAGCTCTGACGCGGGAAGACAGCCGTCAGGATTTTCTGAGATATTCGGCGGTAAACGTTCCGCCGTGAGCCGCCATATCTTCAGGAGTGCCTTCAAACACTACCCGGCCTCCGGCATCTCCGGCATCAGGGCCAAGATCAATGACCCAGTCAGCTGCTTTTATCACATCCATGTTATGCTCGACCACGACTATCGAATGTCCCCTGTCAAGCAGCGCGTCGAATGCCCTCAGAAGTTTCTCCACGTCATAGAAATGGAGACCTGTCGTGGGCTCGTCGAATATGAACATGATCCCCTGACCTTTCGCCGCCGCCTTGGAATCGTTGACGGACAGGAAATACGCCAGCTTGATTCTCTGGCTTTCACCTCCGGAGAGCGTGCTGCTGCTTTGCCCCAGCTTGATATATGAAAGGCCCACATCCATGAGCGGACGCAGTTTCCGTGCGATTGTCAAGGCTTCCTCCTCGCTCTGAGAAGAGAAGAACTCTACCGCCTCCTCCACGCTCATGTCCAGGATGTCGTCGATGTTCTTTCCTTTGTATCTGACTTCCAGGATGTCGGGCTTGAAGCGCTTTCCTCCGCAGGATTCGCACACCATGGTCACATCCGCCATGAACTGCATGCCTATCTTGACAAAGCCTTCGCCCTGGCATTCCGGGCAGCGCCCTCCGTCCTGGTTAAAGGAAAAGAAAGAAGGCGTGTAGCCGTTTATCTTGGCATACTGCTGCTCCGCCATTAGTTTCCTGATGTCATCATAGACCTTCAGGTATGTCACGGCGTTGGAACGCGAACTTTTGCCTATGGGGTTCTGATCTATGTACTCGACCTGCGCTATTCTGTCCGTGCTGCCCCCCAGGCCCTTGAAAAGACCCGGAAGATTGCCGGTCTCGTTTATATTCCTGTAAAGGGCCGGATAGAGAATGTCGCCGACAAGAGAAGATTTTCCGCTGCCGCTCACTCCGGTAACGACCGTGAGCACGCCCAAAGGGAACTTCACATCTATGTTTTTAAGGTTATGTTCCCTCGCCCCTTCGACAGTTATATGATAGGAAGAGCGCCTCTTCTCCCTCTCATAACGTCTGCGGACTCCCGTCAGATACTGCAAGGTGAAAGAAGCATCCACGGCCGATTTCGGCAGGCTGCCGTCCACGACTCCCTGGAACATCACCTTTCCGCCGTTTATCCCGGCCTCGGGGCCCATGTCTATGAGCATGTCGGCCGCCCTGATGATCTCTTCGTCATGCTCGACTACGATGACCGTGTTGCCTATGTCCCTCAGTCTCTTCAGGACTTTTACAAGCCGTTCGGTGTCGCGGGGATGCAAGCCTATGCTCGGCTCGTCGAGAATGTACATGGACCCCACGAGCGAGCTTCCGAGCGCGGTGACGAGGTTGACTCTCTGGCTTTCGCCTCCGGACAGGGTGTTGCAGGAACGGTCAAGCGTAAGATAGGACAGGCCTACGTCCTCTATGCACCTGAGCCTGGACACTATCTCATCGATTGCCTTGCCTGCAATCTTCCTTTCATTCCCGTCAAGCTCAAGCTTCCCGAAGAAATCCAGCAGAGACGTGATGTTCATCGTGAGCAGCTCATGGATGTTCTTCCCGCCGATCTTGACATACAGTGCCTCCTTTCTGAGTCTGCTGCCCTTGCATGCATGACATACGGTCCTGCCGGAAAAACGGCTGAGCATGTACTTGTACTGTATCTTGTAACGGTTGGACTCCACCCACTTGAAAAACTGGTTGATGCCTATGAGCGATGTGCTTTCGTCTCCGGTATCGTGCCCTTCCCAGATGAGATCCCTGCATTTCTGCGGCAGTTCGCAGTAGGAAGTGAAAATGGGTATGCCGTAACGGTCCGCCACCTTTACGAGATGGTCTTTGAACCAGCCCATCTTCTCGCCGCGCCAGCACGCTATCGCCCCGTCGTAGATGCTTTTGGTCTTGTCCGGAATCACAAGATCTTCACTTATGCCTATAATCTTGCCGAGGCCTCCGCATACTGGGCAGGCCCCCAACGGGCTGTTGAAACTGAACATGTATTCGTCCGGTTTCCGGAACACTATCCCGTCCGCCTCGAAGCGGTTGACGAACACTTTCATCTCCCCTTTCCCGTCCGGGAACTCCTTGCGGACATACATGGTTCCGTGACCTATGCTGAAACAGTTCTCTATGGACGAGCGCAGCCGCGTCTCCACGTCCGCCTCCTCCCCTTCGAGGACCGGAAGCCTGAGCCTGTCCACAAGAAGATACAGCTCGGAAGGATAATCCTTGCCTTCGGCCATCTTCATCACGTCCTCGATTCTGACCATACGGTCGGTCCAGAACCTTGAATAGCCCTGTTCCTTGAGGGATAGCATCAGTTCCACCTTGTCACTGCGATTCTTCCAGTCCAGATCCGCAAGAAGATACACCGCGTCCACCTCGCCTTCGCCTATATATGCCAGCACGTCATTGGCATTCTGGCATTTGACCTCAACTCCGCTCACAGGCGAGTAGGTACGTCCTATCCGGGCGAACAGAAGACGCAGATAATCATATATTTCCGTGACCGTGCCCACGGTAGAGCGCGGATTCTTGACGTTGACCTTCTGCTCTATGGCTATGGCAGGCGGCAATCCTTCTATCTTGTCGACATCGGGCTTAGTCATTCTGCCGAGAAACTGCCTGGCGTAAGAAGACAGGCTTTCCGCAAAACGCCTCTGCCCCTCGGCAAAAAGAGTATCGAAGGCAAGCGACGATTTGCCCGACCCGGAAATGCCCGTTATCACGACCAATTTGTTTCTGGGGATAAGCAAATCTATATTCTTCAGATTGTTTGCCCTCGCTCCTTTTATAGTAATGTTCCCTTCCAGAGGCATAGCTTTGATGAAAATGAATCGTAAAGTTAAGAAGCTGTTTTGACAATAAAAAGCCTATATTTGTCTTCAATGTCCGGAAAGATAAAATATGCCATCCTGACCGCAGTGCTGATGACGTTGTGCCAGATCCACGCTTTTTCCCAATCGACAAGAGTCAAGGGAAGAGTTACCGACGACACCACAGGCGAAGCCATTCCGTTCGCCGGCATATATTTCAAAAACTCCACCGTGGGCGTGTCCACCGACATAGACGGCTACTACACCCTTGAAACCAGGGAGAACGTTTCCGATACCCTCTGCGCCGTAATTCTCGGATATGATCCCGCAGAAAGCACAGTCAGGAAGAACTCCTTTCAGGAAATCGACTTCAGACTGCACCTCACCGAAAACAACCTGACGGCAAGCAGGGTTAAACCCGACGGGAGCAGGGTGAAAAGGCTGATTGACAACATAGACCGGAACAGGGACAGGAACAATCCGGAGAAGAAGGACGAATACAGCTGCCGGATATACAACAAGATGGAAATCGACCTCACGAATGCGGACGAACAGATACGCAGCCGCCTGCTGAGGAAGAACTTCGGTTTCGTTTTCAACTACATGGACACCTCCGTCGTGTCAGGACAGCCATTTCTGCCGATAATGATCTCCGAGACAGTGTCCAGGCGCTACCACAAAGGCAATCCTTCCGTTGACAGGGAAGTCATCGAGGCAAACCAGATTTCAGGGATAGAGGACGACAACATGATTTCGCAGTTCACCGGAAGCATGCACCTCAAACTCAACTTCTACAACAGCTTCATAAACGCCTTCAACGTGGACATCCCCTCTCCGGCATCGGGCACGGGCTCCCTATACTACAACTACTACCTGATAGACAGCCTGAACATAGACGGCCGCAAGACATACAAACTGCGTTTCCACCCCAAAAAGATGATATCTTCACCTGTTTTCGACGGAGAGATGAACATAGATGCGGAAGACTACGGCATTCAGCAGATAAAGGTCAAACTTCAGAAACAGTCCAACGTAAACTGGATAAGAGATCTGGAGATAGAAGTGGAAAACGCCAGAGTCGGAGATTCCACCTGGTTCTACAAAAGGGACAACATGTACGTGGACTTTTCCGTCACGAAAAATGATTCCTCCAAAGTGATTTCCTTCCTCGGGAAAAGGCAGATGAGCTACTCCGATCCGCAGTTCGACGTCCCGACGAGAAAAGACATCGTTAAAGCAAAGGAAAACGTGATCATAAGCGACGGGGCCATGGGAAAGGACAGCGGCTACTGGGAGAAGGCAAGGCCCTATGCCCTCACCGAGAAGGAGATGGACATCTACGACATGGTGGACTCCATAAAGAACGTTCCTCTCTACAGGGACATCTACTCCATAGTGGAAACTTTCATCCTGGGCTACTACGGCAAGGGCAAACTGAGCTATGGTCCCGTGTACAAAGTACTGAGTTTCAACAATATCGAGGGTACAAGGATGCAGTTCGGAGTCCGCACCACCGCCGACTTCAGCAAAAAGATACGGCTCATGCTCTACGGAGCATACGGAACGAAGGACAAAGAATTCAAGGGCGGTGGCAGCGTGGAATACATGCTCAGCAAGTATCCTACAAGAAAATTGACCTTCACCGGCAGAAGAGACATCCTGCAGCTTGGCAAAGGCTCCAGTGCATTCTCGGAAAGCAACTTCTTTTCTTCGGTACTTACAAAGAAAGGCAGCAACAAGATGAGTCCCGTCACGGAATGGTCTCTAAACTACGACCACGAATGGAATCCCGGATTCAACATGACGGCAGGAATCGAGTCACGCAGAATCTTTTCAAACATCTATGTGCCGATGATTACTCCCCAAGGGGAGATGGTGAATTCCGTCGGAGCCAATCAGGCACATGTCCGCCTGAGGTTCTCCCGGAACGAGACCGTCACCAGAGGCAACTTCGTCAAATCCTACGTACACAGCGACCGCCCCATACTCACCTTCGACATAATAGGCTCGGTGAAAGGCATAGGCAAGAACGAATATTCCTTTTCAAGGACCGAATTTTCAATAGATTACAGACTGGCCCTGCCCCCTGCCGGATACAGCAGGTTCAGATTCAACGCCGGACATATCATAGGAGAAGTGCCCTACCCTCTTCTGAAACTGCACGAAGGAAACAGCTCCTACCTTCTGGACAAGAGCGCCTTCTCCTGCATGGAGTATTACGAGTTTGCATCCGACACCTGGGCGTCCCTGTTCTGGAGCCACAACTTCAACGGATTCTTCCTCGGCAAGATTCCCCTGCTGAGAAAAGCACAGCTTCGTGAAGTTCTGACTCTGAACATGGCTTACGGCACTCTCTCTCAAAAAAACAACGGAATCATAGGCGACCCCGATTCACAGAACTCGATTATGCTTTTCCCCGAAGGGATGAGTTCTCTGAACAAGCCTTACGTGGAAATGGGGGTCGGCATAACCAACATACTCAAGATATTCAGAGTGGATTCTTTCTGGAGAATGACCCACAGATATCGCGACACCGCCGAAGGACGGATAAAATCCGGAAGCCTGTACACCGTCACTCTCGGCATGGAGCTGCAGTTCTGAGTTTTTCGGACAACATTGTCATATATGCGAAAATGCCCCGGAGAGAACTCCGAGGCATTTTTGAAAGCGGTGCGGATGGGGCTCGAACCCACGACCTCCGGCGTGACAGGCCGGCATTCTAACCAAACTGAACTACCGCACCAATTGCTTTGTTCTGTCAAACGCGAATGCAAATATAGGCAAATTCTCCCAACTTCCAACTACTTCAGCGAAATTATTTATAATTTTGTAAAATATTTCTCCGGAACGAGCAGTCCCGTCCCGAAACGAAGCTTAACAACAAAAAAATGTATTCATTCATTATCAGCTTTGTAGCCCTTATCATAGGCTATATTTTCTACGGAAGATTCGTCTCAAAAATATTTGGCCCGGATCCGAACAGGGCCACACCGGCAAATGCCTTGAGAGACGGGGTCGACTACATCCCCATGCCCACGTGGAAGGTATTCATGATACAGTTTCTGAACATAGCGGGCACAGGACCCATCTTCGGAGCGATAATGGGAGCCAAATTCGGTCCCGCCGCATACCTCTGGATTGTATTCGGCTGCATCTTCGCCGGCGCGGTGCATGATTATCTTTCCGGCATGCTTTCTCTCAGACATGACGGAGCGGGACTGCCGGAACTGATAGGAATTTATCTCGGCAATAAAACCAAAGCCGTCATGCTGGCGTTCTCCGTTTTCCTGCTCGTAATGGTCGGCGCCGTTTTCGTGTACAGTCCGGCCGTGATACTGCGCGACATAGCAGGCAACGGCTCGGCCGCTTCGATGATGATATGGGTAGTCATCATATTCGCATATTATATTGTGGCGACCATGCTCCCGATAGACAAGATCATCGGAAAGATTTACCCCGTGTTCGCCTTTGCATTGATATTCATGGCAGTGGCCCTCATGGGCGGACTTCTTGTCAAATGGCCGTCCATCCCTGAAATCTGGGACGGGCTCGCCAACAGGGGCCCTTCCGTGGGGGTACAGGGACAGCCCATACTGCCTTGCCTGTTCATAACGATAGCCTGCGGGGCCATCAGCGGATTCCATGCGACCCAAAGCCCCCTCATGGCAAGATGCCTAAAGAACGAGAAACTCGGACGCCCGGTATTCTACGGCTCGATGATAACCGAAGGAATGGTCGCCCTCGTATGGGCAGCCGTTTCATCCTACTTCTTCTTCGACGGAGGTGCCGCGGAAGTCGGCTCCGATCTGAGCGCCTCCGCCCCTACCGTAGTAACCAAAGTGTCCCAAGCATGGCTCGGGGTCTTCGGAGGTATCCTCGCGATCCTCGGCGTAGTGGCCGCACCCATCACCAGCGGTGACACCGCCCTGCGCGGAGCAAGACTGATAATAGCCGACGCCCTGAGGAAAGAACAGATGAGCATAAAAAGCAGGTTGGAGATAAGCATCCCCATTTTCATAGTCACGGCCCTCATCCTATGGTACAATGTGGCGGATGCGGACGGGTTCAACACCATCTGGAAGTATTTCGGATGGGCGAATCAGACTCTGTCGGTATTCACCCTGTGGGCGCTCACGGTATTCCTAAGAAAGGAGAGGAAAGGAGTCAGCTTCATCATCACCCTCATCCCGGCTCTGTTCATGACGGCGATATGCTTCACCTACATCTTCATCGACAAGAGCTGCCTGGGCCTGGACACAAAACTGAACATTCCCATAGCGGCAGGCGTCGCCCTGGTTTCATTCATCCTCTTCATGCGCTGGGAGATAAACTACAGCAAGACGAACCCGCTTGGGACCAAATAGATGAAAGGCCATGCTCGATAAAGACAGAGGATTGTACATAGCGCATTGCTCCGCCGGGCCGGTAAGCCTCGTGGGGAAGATGTGCAACAGACACGGTCTCATAGCCGGAGCCACAGGAACAGGCAAGACCGTGACTCTTCAGGTAATGGCCGAAACCTTCAGCCAGGCCGGAGTGCCATGCTTCATGGCCGACATGAAAGGAGACCTCTCGGGAATCAGCCGACCCGGGAAGATGACAGATTTCATAGAAAAGAGGAAGGCGGAATTCGGTGTGGACAATCCACAGTTCCAGGCATGTCCGACAAGGTTTTACGATGTTTACGGCGAACAGGGCCATCCGATGCGGGCGACGGTTTCCGATCTCGGTCCGGTGCTGCTCGCGAGGTTGCTTGAACTGAACGAAGTCCAGTCCGGTGTGCTGAACATCGTATTCAGGATAGCCGATGAAAAGGGACTGCTTCTGATCGACGTAAAAGACCTGAGAGCAATGCTCGATTACGTCGCCAAAAACGCCGCCGAGTTCAGGACCGGCTACGGCAACATCTCATCGGCCAGCATAGGAGCAATACAACGCTCTCTGCTCGGGCTTGAAGATCAGGGGGCGGACAAGTTCTTCGGAGAGCCGGCATTCAATGTCATGGACCTTCTCGACACCGAAGGAGGCAAGGGAGTGATGAGCGTCCTTGCCGCCGACAAGCTGATGATGCATCCCAAACTCTACTCCACATTCCTGCTTTGGCTGCTGTCGGATTTGTACGCGAGGCTGCCGGAGGTGGGAGACATGGATCTGCCCAAGCTCATCTTCTTCTTCGACGAGGCGCACATGCTTTTCGAAGGCACATCCAAAAGCCTCGTAGACAAGATAGAACAGGTAGTGCGCCTGATACGCAGCAAAGGGGTCGGCGTATATTTCGTGACCCAGCTCCCGGACGACATCCCCGACAGCATACTCGGACAGCTCGGCAACAGGGTGCAGCATGCCCTGAGAGCATTCACTCCCAGGGATCAGAAAGCCGTCAGAGCCGCAGCGGAAACGTTCAGGCCGAACCCGATGTTCAAGACCGGCGAGGCCATAACCAGTCTGGGAACCGGAGAAGCACTGGTATCATTCCTTGACGGAAAGGGTTCGCCCTCCATCGTCCAGAATTGCAAGATTCTCTTCCCTTTGAGCCAGATCGGGGCAATAAGTGCCGCTGAAAGAGAGGAAACGATAAAGAAATCACGTGCCTACGGCCGCTACGACACTCCCGTGGACAGGGAAAGCGCATTTGAGATCCTGCTCGAAGAAAGCGGCCGGAAAAATGGAAAAAACTGTCGTGAAGAAGAAAAAGCTGCGGGAAAAAGCACCGGGCTCGGCGGAAAAATCCTCGGCACGGTTCTTACGGCGGCCACGGCAAGCCTCGCACGAAGCCTCGGTAACGCAGTGGCAGGCTCCATCAGCGGCAAAAAAAGCTCCAAGGAAAGACGCACCGCAGGAGGAAGGAGCCCAAAAACAGGAAAGAAAAGCGCGATGGAAAAAGCGGCGGCTTCGGCGGCATCCGCAGCCACAAGGACGATCTCCCGGGAAATCGTCAGAGGCATTCTCGGCAACATGCTCAGATAGCCGGTACCGGCCCGAACATGGCCGAGAAATGGCCGAGAAGAAACTGAAAGGCGGATGACTGAAAAAGAAATTCAATCATCCGCCTCTTTATATCTGAGAACCGGTCGAAACGCTTCCGGATTACTGCTGCTTGTCCATGGGGACGAGCGCAAAGCTCGGATCGCATTTGCAGCAAATCTTCCCGTCGACCTTCAGCTCGGCCTTGCAGAAGAAAAGGTTGCCGCGCCTGCTCAAAAGGGAGGCCGAAGTCTCGCACAGATCACCGGGCTTCACAGGATGCTTGAACCTTACATTGTCCAGACCCGCGTAGAAAGTGAGGTTGCCCGGAATTTCATCCTTGACAAGAATCGCACAGCTCTGCGCCATTATCTCGCACAAGATGACGCCCGGAACGATGGGATTACCCGGAAAATGTCCTCGGGTAAAGAACTCATCATCCTTGATGCGGTACTTCGCATGAGCGACTCCGTTCTCATCAATCTCCGCCTCGTCTATCAGAAGCATGGGCTCCCTGTGAGGCATGAATTTCTTGATTTCTTCCCTGTTCATCGTATTTTGGTTTAGGTTTCAGTACAAAATAGGCGTCACGCCTCGTATTTGCGGAACGCTATGCAGGCATCATGGCCGCCGAATCCGAAGGAATCGGAAATGCCGATATTGACATCGGACCTGACCGCGACATTGGGGGTATAGTCCAGGTCACATTCCGGATCGGGAACATCGAGATTGATTGTAGGCGAGATGATGCCCTCTTCCAATGTCTTGACCGTAGCGATGGCCTCCGCTGCTCCCGCCGCTCCGAGCATATGTCCGGTCATGGACTTTATGGAGCTGATATGAGCTTTGTAGGCGTAATCCCCGAGAGCAAGCTTGTAGGCATGAGTCTCGGCGACGTCGTTGAGTTTGGTACCGGTTCCGTGGGCATTGATGTAAAGATTGTCCTTGGAAGGGTCGAATCCGGCCTCTTCCAGAGCCAGTTCTATGCACTTTGCCTGAGTGGAGCCGTCCGGACGCGGAGCGGTGGCATGATAGGCATCGCAAGTGTTGCCGTATCCCACCATCTCGGCGTAAATCTTCGCACCGCGGGCCTTGGCATGTTCATATTCTTCAAGAATGATGACGGCAGCTCCGTCCGCCATGACGAATCCGCCTCTGTTGGCATTGAACGGGAGCGAGGCATATTTCGGATTTTCCGAACGGGAAAGAGCCTTGGCGTTCGCAAAACCGGCGATTCCGAGCGGAATGGTCGCATTCTCGCACCCTCCGGCGATGATCGCATCGGCGTAGCCATATCTGATGGCCCTGTATGCTTCACCTATGCTGTTGGTTGAGGTGGCGCAGGCCGTGACGACATCGATGCAGGGGCCCTTTGCATTGTGGGCTATCGCAATCTGACCGGCGGCCATGTTGGAAATCATGGTAGGTATGAAAAGCGGAGATACCCATCTTCCGGTAGGGTCTTCGATGATTTTTGCGGTTTCCTTTATCTGCGTCTGGAAGCCTCCGATGCCGGAACCCACATACACTCCAAGCCTGAAGGCATCTATGTTGGGATCGTCCCCGGAAGAACAAAGTCCGGAATCGTTCACAGCCTGATACGCCGCCGCCATTCCGAAAATGGTGAACAAATCCTGTTTGCGGACAAAATGCTTGTCCATTCCGTAATCTTCAGGATTGAAGTTCTTGATCTTGCCTCCGATCTTGACGGGAAGCCCCTCCGTAGGGAATTCCGTTATAAAGTCTATTCCGCAGACTCCGTTCTTAAGACTGTCCCAAAATGTATTGACATCGTTTCCGACGGACGAGAGAACTCCCATCCCAGTGACAACGACTCTTTTTTCTTTACTCATTGCCTAAGCTTACTACTTATATTGTTATGACTTGCAAATATAACTATTTTTCACATTACCACTCAACTACGGCGACTCCGGACAGCAGACCCGCACCGAAAGCGCTGAAGACCAGAATGTCCCCGGCCTTGAAAGTGCCTTTGCGGTTGAACTCGTCCAGGAGAATCGCACATGAAGCAGAAGAAGAGTTCCCGTGATCCGAGATGTTCACCGGGAATTTCCCGTCAGGCTCACCGAGATATTCCTTGATGGCATCGATTATCCGCAGGTTGGCCTGATGGACAATATACCAGCTGACCTGGCTCTTTTCCATTCCGAGCTCCTTCAAAGCATCCTCCACATCGCTCGTGGAAGTTTTCACGGCAAAACGGAACACGTCCTTCCCCTTCATCTGCAGGGGATAACCCTCGTTGCTTCCTTTATAATAAGGGGTGGGCATGAGTCCCTGCTTCTCCATAATCTTGTCCGGAGAAAGCTGGCTGTGCAGCCTGATGCTCCTGATATTCTCTCCGGGGCCGAGCACCACCGCACCCGCACCGTCTCCGAAAAGCACGCATGTGGCCCTGTCGTTCCAGTCGCACATGCGGGTGGGCTGTTCCGCGCAGATGATGAGCACATGCTTCGACTTGCCGGCAATATAGCGAGACTCGGCTATGTCCATGGAATAGATGAGACCGGGACATGCACAGTTCACGTCCACGCAAGGACAGCGCAGCCCGATCTTGTACCCTATGATACATCCGAGCCCCGGAGTGATGTAATCCGATATGACATTCGAGCAGATGCAGTAGTCGATATCTTCAGGCTTAAGGCCGGCCATGTCCAGAGCCTTCATGGCTGCATCGGCCCCAAGGTCTTCGATTTTCTCGGTACTCATCACGTGCCTGGACTTTATGCCCGTGCGCGTCGAAATCCACTCGTCGCCGGTATCGAGAAACTCCGACAGCATGTCATTCGTGACGATTTTAGAAGGAAGTGAACTTCCTGTGCCAAGTATCTTCATAATGTTCTGTTTTTGAATTTAGATTCACGTACTTTCGCTAAATTATCCAACACGGGCGAATTGAAAAAATTTTTGTGGCAAATTCCCTAAGAGTGTGGAATAAAGCGCATGAGACTAACCGCTTGGCGGTGGAATCGGGGGATATGTGGTGAAATTTTATAACTTTGCAGTGATGAGAACATATTATCTGCCCACATACCTGAGGGAGAAATTCCAGCTCATATCGACCGTGACATTCACGGCCCTATGGTCTCTGGTGTTCATTCTTTGCAGCGTACCCTATTCCGGCAACGTATGGTTCTCGCTCGGAGGCACGCAGGCCTTTTTCTACACGGCGGCCTTCTTCTCCATCTCCCTGCTCCTGGTCAGTTTCAGCAGATGGCTCATGTACGTCACCAGAGCCTCATTCAGGATGACATACGCACAATACATCCTCTGGAACTTCTCCGAAGTGATTGCCATCGCCCTGCTCTACACGCTCTTCACCCTGTGGGGCGGCAAATCGGGAATCATCAATCCGGTGCAGATACCGCTCTGGAAGACCATGCTCAGTGCCTTTGACAACGCCTTCATCTGCCTGTTCATCCCCTGCATCATAGCCGGCATGTTTTTCGCCATAGCGGACAAAGACAAGACCATAAGACTGATGAACACCAGCGACGTCGTCTCCGATGATCCGGACAAAGGCATACAGAAGGTCACCCTCTACAGCAACAACGGAGAACTTAAATTCTCGGTGAAACTCTCCAACCTATATTATATAGAATCGAGCGACAACTACGTGATAGTCTGGTATTCGGACAACAGCGGAGCCATGAAGAAATACATGATCCGCTGCCGCATGAAGACCATAGAGGAGAGCTTCAGAGGCAGCAGCCTCGTGAGATGCCACAGGCAATACATCGTGAACATAGACAAGGTCAAAGTATTGCGCAAAGAGAAAGACGGCTACGAGATGGAACTGGACAACGACACAATCCCGCCAATCTCCATAACCAAAACCTATGCGGAAAACGTTCTGAGCAAATTCAAGAACGTGGAGCTAAGCCAATCGTAAACCTCGGAACAGTCTCGCTCATTCGTGAGTCTCGAAACGTCTGCGGGCAAGTTCCTCCCACCTGGTCCCGGGACGTCCGTAGTTGGCGTAAGGATATATGGATATGCCCCCGCGCGGCATGAACAAGCCGGTGACTTCTATATATTTCGGGTCCATGAGCTTTACGAGATCCTTCATGATTTTGTTCACGCAGTCCTCGTGAAAATCCCCATGATTCCGAAAACTGAAAAGGTAAAGTTTCAGGCTCTTGCTCTCCACCATCTTCACATCGGGAACATAGCTGATCCTTATCTCCGCGAAATCGGGCTGGCCGGTTATCGGACAAAGCGAAGTGAACTCAGGGCAGTTGAATCTCACCCAATAGTCATTGTCCCTGTGCCTGTTCTCAAAAGTTTCCAGCACCTCCGGAGCATAGTCATCCCTATATACGGTACGGCCGCCCAAGGCATGAAGCCCGTCCTTCTCTCTTCCTTCAGACATGGGTCACTCCCCCGCTTCCTTAAGCCTTTCGGCGTTCTCAGCAATCTGGAGCTGGTCTATGCACTCCTGGATGTCGCCGTCCATAAATGCGGGAAGGTTGTACATGCTCCAGTTTATGCGATGATCCGTCACTCTTCCCTGAGGATAATTGTATGTACGGATCTTGGCGGAACGGTCTCCGGTAGATACCATGGTCTTGCGCTTGGCGGCTATGCCGTCAAGATATTTCTGATGCTCCCTGTTGTAGAGCCTGGTCCTGAGCTCTTCCAAAGCCCTTTCGAAGTTCTTGATCTGGGAACGTTCCTCCTGGCACTGCACCACGATTCCAGAAGGGATATGCGTAAGCCTGATGGCGGAATACGTGGTGTTCACACCCTGTCCGCCCGGGCCTGAGGCGCAGAAGATATCTTTGCGCACATCGTTCATGTTCAGCTCCACATCGAACTCTCCAGCTTCCGGGAAAACGGCTACGGACGCAGCCGACGTCTGGATTCTGCCCTGGGTTTCGGTCTGGGGCACACGCTGGACACGGTGCACGCCCGATTCATATTTCATGATTCCGTACACTCCGTCGGTGTTGGACGAAAGCTTGAACACTATCATCTTATATCCTCCGGCAGTGCCCGGAGTCTGATCGGTGACCTCCAGTTTCCATCCTTTGGACTCGGCGTATTTGGAATACATCCTGAAAAGGTCGCCCGCAAAAATGGCGGCCTCGTCTCCTCCCGTACCTCCGCGGATCTCCACCAGTGCATTCTTGCTGTCGTCGGGATCTGCCGGAATGAGAAGAAGCTTCAGGTTGTTCTCCATCTCGGGGAGCTTCGGCTCGATTTCGGCGATTTCCATTTTCGCCATCTCCTTCAGCTCCTCATCCTTTTCGTTCACGGCGATGTCCTTGGCCTGAGCCAGTTCGTCGAGATTCTTCTTGTATTCGAGTCCAGCCTTGATTATGGGCTGAAGCTCCTTGTAGTCCTTGTTCAACTGGACATATTTTTTCATGTCGGACATCACACCCGGATCCGAAAGCTGCTCTTGCAGACTCCTGTATTTGTCCTGAAGGCTCATCACCTTGTCTAACAATGTATTTGCCATAGTCGTCTTAGATTTTTTTCAGATAGCAGCGGCGGCGCATGTACAGCTCGTTGTCATAATGGGACCACACGTTGACCGCGCTGTTGGTTTCTATCTGAGGGTTTGAAATAGCCCACATGGTTTTCATGGCCTTGTACTTGACGGCCATGGACTGATGATATATGGAGGAAACGCCCTTGTTCTGCCACTCCGGGACGGCTCCGTTCAGCATCAGGTCGACCACTCTGTAGTTCTTGAGAGCTTTCACGAGGTAAAACCATCCGAAAGGGAAAAGTCTGCCTTTCGCCTTTTTCAGCGCCTCCGATATGGATGGAAACGTTATTCCGAACGCCACCAGCTCATTGTTCTCGTCCAGAACCACAGAACTGGTCTTGTCGCTCAGAAAAGGCATCACCGACGCGGCCTCCTCCTCTATCTCCTCATCGGTGAAAGGGATGAAGTTGAGGACGCTCGTAGCGAAACTCTTGTTGTACATGTCAAAGAATTTCTTCACCATTTCCTTGTCCTTCTTCAGCTTTTCTATGCTCCCTTCGTGAAGCTTGTACCGTTCCTTCAGGAGAGCGGCGAACTTGATTATCCTTTCTGTCGTGCCCCCTTGCGCAGGAAGTTTGTACTGAAGCCAGTCGCACTCTTTTTCATAACCCAACCGCTCCACATAATCATTGTAATAGGGATAATTGTAAAGGCAGTTGAAGGGAGGGGTGTTCTCGAACCCTTCGACAAGCATGCCCTGCTTGCCGAGCGTGTTGTAGTAAAGGGGGCCGTGAATCTCATCCATCCCCTGTTCCGCAGCCCATTTCTCCGCCGTGCCGATCAGCAGTTCAGCCGCCTTGAAGTCTTCGACAGTGTCAAACCAGCCGAAACGTGCTCTCTTTTTGCCGTACAAGTCATTGTAGCGCGGATTCACCATGGCGCAGATCCTCCCCGCGACACGGCCTTTTTCATCCACGGCAAGCCACATTTTGTGCGGACAATACTTCGCGGTGGAGCATTTCACCAGAGAATTGTACTGGTCCGAATGTAAAGCCGGCACGTATTGGGCACATTTTTTATACAACTCGTCCGGGAAGCGTATGAACTTCCGCAGATCCCTCTTGGTTTTAACTTCAACTATACGGTAGTCAGACATAAGACACGCAAACTTCAGTGTTCATTGAAAAGAATCCTCAAAAATAGCAATTATTGATTCCTTTTCAAAATGCGCATAGCCTACAGTCCCTTGGCTTTCGCCTCGTCCCATATTTCGTCCATCTGGGCGAGCGTCATGTCACGGAGATTGCGGCCTTCCCTTATGGTATGCTCCTCAAGATAGGTAAAACGGCGGCGGAATTTGTCACAGGCCCTGTTCAATGCCGTGTCAGGGTTGATTCCGTAAAGCCGGGCCGCATTCACGACCGCGAAAATGAAATCCCCCAGCTCTTCCTCGGCCCTCGAATAGGCGGCCTTGAATTCCGGGGAAGAATCCTCCGAAGGAGCGCACACCGCCTTGTCGGCCTTTCCGGATGCCTCCGCCATGGCGTCGAGTTCGGCCTGAAACTCTCCCATCTCCTCCTTCACCTTATCCCAGACCTGCTCCCTACGTTCCCAGTCAAACCCTGCACCGCGGGCCTTGTCCTGCATGGAAAAAGCCTTGAGCAACGGAGGCATGGAGTCCGGAACGCCTGAAAGAATCCTGCGGTTTCCGCCTTTTTCCTTCATCTTTATAAGTTCCCAATTATCGGAAACCGCCCCAGCATCGGCAGCCGCCGCATCGGAAAACACATGGGGATGACGGAAAACCATCTTGTCACATTCCTTGCCGATGACATCCGCGATGTCATACTTCCCCTCCTCCTGAGCTATCCGGGAATAGAACACCACGTGGAGCAGCACGTCGCCGAGCTCCTTCTCCAGATCCGCGTCCGACTTTTTGAGGACGGCATCGCTGAGCTCATAGACCTCCTCCACCGTCATCGGACGCAAAGTGTCCTCAGTCTGGGCCTTGTTCCACGGACATTTCTCCCTGAGCTTGTCCATGATGTCAAGCAGCCTTCCGAAACTTTCAAGCTTTTCTTTTCTACTGTGCATTCGAACTCCCGTTTTGTAAGATCCTGTTTTTCCACAAAATTATAACTCGCCCGGTTTAACGCCAAATTTTATTGCACGGAGAGGACGGATGCCGCACGCACGCTTTTTGCAGACAGCATCGAAAAAACAGACAATATGGACAAACTCGCAAGAATACTGTCAGCCGCGGCCGCGGCGCTGCTCGTCATGTCATGTTCAGAAGAAGAGAACAGGAGGCCGGAGCCCGGAAGAGACACGTTCAGGGAGAATCCCGACTGGACCCTGACATACAAAGGCCGCGAGGTGGACAGCGGAGACGGAGTCTATGTCGTCGATCCCGTCTATGTCAGTTCGTCAGACGACATCCCCTATTATGTAGACGTCGTCAGCCTGTCCGACTACAACAGCGTCTATGGAGCTTCCATAGCTGCATTGATAAAGGGACGCTCGTCGGACATGGACAAAAGCTACATCTTCACAGGTGACTCCCGCACAGCCTTCGATGCGCTTGACGCCGGAGACGGCGAGTGGGTGGCGATAGCGTTCGAGGTGGACGCCTCAGGCAAACCGGGGAGCCTGTACTCGTTCCTCCAGTTCAGGACAAAAGCGGTGTCCATGAAAGAAGACGACAGCTTCACCCTCTCCTATGACGGAAGGAAGAAGTGGACGGATAACGGAAAAGAAACGGACGACGACGTGGATGTCATCTCCGTGAAGACTTCTTCACCATATTCTTATTATGTGGACATAGCCTATCCCGAATACATAAGCTCCAATTATGACGGAGACCCCGTGAAGTTTTTCAACGCCGTACTGGACGACATAGCCGCCGGCCTTGAAGAAAACGAAGATTTTTCCGGAATCGTCTGCCGGGGCGACACGAGCATCAGTTTCGACAGGCTCAGGCACGGGGACTGGACAGCCTACGCTTTCGGCGTGGACTATCTGGGCAACCTCACCGGCAGCTGGTCCAAAGTCGACTTCGACATAAAAGAAGAAGCGGCGACCGAAGCCTTCAGCAAATGGCTCGGCACCTGGAGAATCGGCGGAACCGGCTACGGAGAAAGCACTGCCCCGATATACTACGACATAAGCATCGAAAGCTCCGAAAACAACATGTACTATGCCGTAAGACCCGTGAAGTTTTTCAACGCCGTACTGGACGACATAGCCGCCGGCCTTGAAGAAAACGAAGATTTTTCCGGAATCGTCTGCCGGGGCGACACGAGCATCAGTTTCGACAGGCTCAGGCACGGGGACTGGACAGCCTACGCTTTCGGCGTGGACTATCTGGGCAACCTCACCGGCAGCTGGTCCAAAGTCGACTTCGACATAAAAGAAGAAGCGGCGACCGAAGCCTTCAGCAAATGGCTCGGCACCTGGAGAATCGGCGGAACCGGCTACGGAGAAAGCACTGCCCCGATATACTACGACATAAGCATCGAAAGCTCCGAAAACAACATGTACTATGCCGTAAGAAACTGGGAAACGGGCAGATACGCCGATGCCTACGCCAACGAAAACGCCAAGGACTACGTCTTCGAGACAGTCTTCGACAAAGCCGGCGGCGACATGCTGTTCACCAGCCAGTATCTGGGTTCCATGGAAGATTCCGAAATAGGCTCCTTCGACGTATGCCTGCTCGGGAACGTGGATAAGAACGGAACGACATACACGGTGACCGACACAGGCCTGACCATCGCATCCGCCGCCATGGCAGAAGACGGACAGAGCGCCTCGGTCAAGCCCGCAAGAGTGACCGTCAACCTGAACGGGAACTACACTTCAGATTTCGTATCCATGCAGTTCACGGACCTGACATCGGACGGCAAAGTCTTCATCTACAACAAAAGCGTCCCGTCACTTCCGATGACCATGACAAGGCTTGGCAACTCCACGGCGGAGGCCCCGGCTGCAAAGCCGGCAAGAACGCTTCCGGTGAGACGGAATGCCGCCGGATCGGCAACACGCCCTGGAGGGCACTGGAAGGCATCCTCAGCAAGACGCTCTTTGGAAAATATTGATAATCTTAGGGTTACAAGTTCAGCATCCGTAAGTTCAACTAAATCAAGCACGAAGACTTCGACAAGAAAAGAAGTGATAAAAAATTCCTTCCAAAGAAGAAAATAATCCTTTAGCGGAAGAAATATTTGCCTATATTTGTAACGATAGCGGTAGTCAAAACCAAATGCGACTATCGCTATCTTAAAATAAAAATCCGGAGATTCCCATTCGGGTCATTCCTTTCTAAAATTACAGTCCGATGGATATAAAAAGTTTTTCTATCACGAAGCGGGACGGCTCCAAGGAGCAGTTTTCTCTTGACAAGATAATGAACGCCATTGTAAAGGCATTTGAAAGCGTCAACGAAAACGCCGACCTGGAATCCATTTCCAGAATCCTGTCCCACCTCGACATACACAACGACATAAAGGTCGAGGACATACAGAACCAGGTGGAGAAGGCTCTCATGGAAGAAGGCCGTTACAAAGTGGCCAAAAGCTTCATCCTCTACAGGCACGAGCACAGCGAAGACCGCGAGACCCTCCAGAAGCTCCAGTTCTTCACGGACTACATGCAAGCCAGCAACGCCGCCACGGGTTCCAAGTTCGACGCAAACGCAAACGTCGAGCACAAGAACATCGCCACTCTCATAGGAGAGCTGCCGAAACAGGGTTTCATAAGACTGAACCGCCGTCTTCTCACGGAAAGGATAAAGAAGATGTACGGCAAGAAGCTCGCCGAAGAATACATCGACAAGCTCACCCACCATTTCATCTACAAGAACGACGAGACCAATCTCGCCAACTACTGCGCGTCCATCACCATGTACCCCTGGCTGCTGAACGGGACCACGTCCATAGGCGGCAATTCCACGGCGCCCACCAACCTGCGTTCCTTCTGCGGAGGGTTCATAAACATGGTGTTCATAGTCAGCTCCATGCTGGCAGGAGCCTGCGCCACTCCGGAGTTCCTCATGTACATGAACTATTTCATAGGCAAGGAATACGGCAAGGACTACTGGAAAGATCCCGACAAAGTAGTGGATCTGAGCCTCAGGCACCGTTCTCTGGACAAAGTCATAACAGACTACTTCGAGCAGATAGTATATTCGCTAAACCAGCCCACAGGAGCCCGCAACTTCCAGGCCGTGTTCTGGAACATTTCCTACTACGACCGCTACTACTTCGAGAGCCTTTTCGGAGAGTTCCGCTTCCCTGACGGGTCGAAGCCCGATTGGGAAGGCCTTTCATGGCTCCAGAAGAGATTCATGAAGTGGTTCAACAAGGAGCGCACCCGCACGGTCCTCACCTTCCCCGTGGAGACCATGGCCCTGCTCACCGAAAACGGAGACTGCAAGGACAAGGAATGGGGCGACTTCGCCGCGGAGATGTACGCCGAAGGACATTCGTTCTTCACCTACATGAGCGACAACGCTGACTCGCTGTCTTCATGCTGCCGCCTGCGCAACGAGATACAGGACAACGGATTCAGCTACACGCTCGGAGCGGGGGGAGTCTCCACAGGCTCCAAGTCCGTGCTCACCATAAACCTGAACCGCTGCATACAGTATGCGGTCAACCACGGACTGGACTACAAAGAATACCTTTCGGAAGTCATCGACCTCTGCCACAAGGTGCAGCTCGCATACAACGAAAACCTTAAGGAACTTCAGCGCAACGGCATGCTGCCCCTCTTCGATGCGGGATACATAAACATCAACCGCCAGTACCTCACCATAGGCATCAACGGGCTTGTGGAAGCGGCGGAGTTCATGGGACTGAAGATTTCTCCCAACGAAAAATATCTGCATTTCGTCCAGGAGATTCTCGGTCTGGTGGAGAAGCACAACAAGGCCTACCGCACGAAGGAGACCATGTTCAACTGCGAAATGATCCCTGCGGAAAACGTAGGC
The DNA here is from genome assembly GCA_964460265.1 of uncultured Muribaculaceae bacterium. Taxonomy (GTDB): domain Bacteria; phylum Bacteroidota; class Bacteroidia; order Bacteroidales; family UBA932; genus Cryptobacteroides. The sequence continues at coordinate 20,517 of CAYWPV010000024.1, forward strand.
GTGAAACACGCCAAATGGGACAGGGAGGACGGTTATTTCGTTCCGCGTGACTGCTACAACTCCTACTTCTACGCGGTTGAGGACAATTCCCTCACCATACTCGACAAGTTCAAGCTGCACGGAGCGCCTTACATAGAGCACCTTACGGGAGGGTCCGCCCTACATATGAATCTTGAGGAACACCTTTCGAAAGCCCAGTACAGACAGCTGCTCAGAGTAGCCGCACAGGAAGGATGCAACTACTTCACCTTCAACATTCCCAACACCGTCTGCAATGACTGCGGCCACATAGACAAGCGCTTCCTCAAGGAATGTCCCGTGTGCCACTCCAAGAACGTCGACTACCTCACCCGCGTAATCGGTTACCTGAAGAGAGTCAGCAACTTCTCCATGGCCCGCCAGGAAGAAGCAGGGAGACGCTACTACGCCACTCCCGACAAATACACGGTAGGCACCACTCAGGCAGATCTCGACAAAGCGGAGGCCAAAGCCGCAAAGGAGGAAAAAGCAGCCGCGGAGGCGGTGTAGTCCATCCATGCTGAAATATGTCAACACCGATGTCGTCTTTCAGGAGATTCCCGACGAGACGACATTGGCTATAAACATCTCCGGATGCCCCTGCCGCTGTCCGGGATGCCACAGTTCCTATCTGTGGAACGACATCGGCACGGAACTCACGCCCGCGTCTCTCGAAAAGCTGATTGAGGACGACGGAGGCAGAGGGATAACCTGCGTATGCTTCATGGGAGGAGACAGCGAACCCGGAACGGTAAACAAACTGGCCTCCCTGGTTAAAGAAAAACATCCCTATCTTAAAATCGGATGGTACTCGGGAAGGACGGTAATGTCTTCCGCCATTGACAGACGGAACTTCGACTACATAAAGATCGGACCTTACATCAGGCACCTGGGCTCTCTGAGTTCCCCACGGACCAACCAGCGGATGTACCGCAAACTGCCTGACGGTTCGTTCGAAGACATCACAGGCAGATTCACCAAAAACGGCGGGCAGCAGACCTCGCGTAAAGACTGAACTCCGGACTGAAACAGTAAACCCCGGATTGAAACAGAAGTGCCGTTTCAATCCGGGGTTCAGCCGGCAAAGGCTGTCCGGGGATGGATTATTCACCCCGGACAGCCGGCATTATCTGGAAAGACGCTCCTTCAGTTCAGCACCGAGTTCCTCGTAGCCGGGCTTGCCCAGAAGAGCGAACATGTTCTTCTTG
>CAYWPV010000025.1:0-21635 GCA_964460265.1 uncultured Muribaculaceae bacterium
ACCTTGGCGGAGAGCCGCGACAATTTCTCGCCGACTTTGGCGAAGATATTGACGGACTTCAGCAGGGACCCGCATAAAAAAAGGACCCGGACAATTCCGGATCCCTTTCAATATCATCTTTCAGATTCGATGCCGTATCTTCATAAGATTACATCATTCCGCCCTGAGGCATTGCAGGAGCTGCCGGAGCCGGCTCCGGGATGTCAGCTATGCCGCACTCGGTAGTAAGGAACATGCCGGCGACGGACGCGGCGTTTTCAAGAGCTACCCTTGAAACTTTGGTAGGATCTATGACACCGGCCTCGAACATGTTGACATACTCGCCTGTGCCGGCGTTATAGCCGTAGTCCCCCTTGCCTTCGCGCACCTTCTGGATGACAACGCTGGCCTCGACACCTGCATTTGCACAGATCTGACGCAGAGGCTCTTCAATGGCACGGGCCACGATATGGATACCGGTGGTTTCGTCCTCGTTCTCGCCTTTGAGATTCTTGAGAGCTTCGGCCGCACGTACATAAGAAACTCCACCGCCCGGAAGATAACCTTCCTAGACCGCGGCGCGGGTAGCGTTGAGCGCATCCTCGACCCTGTCTTTCTTCTCCTTCATCTCGACCTCGGTCGTGGCACCCACATAAAGCACGGCCACACCGCCTGCGAGCTTGCCGAGACGCTCACGAAGTTTCTCCTTGTCATAGTCAGAAGTGGTGGTTTCAATCTGAGTGCGGATGAGATCGGCACGTTCCGCAATCTGCTTCTTGTCACCGGCACCGCCGACTATGGTGGTGTTCTCCTTGGTTATGGTAACCTTCTCCGCCTTTCCGAGAAGTTCTACGGTGGCGTTTGCAAGGGAATAACCCCTTTCTTCGGAGATGACGGTACCGCCTGTCAGCACGGCTATGTCTTCAAGCATTTCCTTACGGCGATCTCCGTAACCGGGAGCTTTGACGGCAGCAACCTTGATGGTACCTCTCAAACGGTTGACCACCAATGTGGTGAGTGCCTGTCCGTCTACATCCTCGGCGATGATGAGCAAAGCCTTGCCTTCCCTGACGATAGGTTCAAGCACCGGCATGAGATCGTCCATGGCGGAAATCTTCTTGTCCGTGATAAGGACATAAGGATCGTCCAGAACAGCTTCCATCTTGTCGGAATTGGTCATGAAGTAAGGAGAGATGTATCCTCTGTCGAACTGCATGCCCTCGACGACTTTGACTTCGGTTTCCGTGCCCTTGGCCTCTTCCACGGTGATGACACCGTCCTTCTTGACTTTGGACATCGCATCCGCGATAAGTTTTCCGATATAATGGTCATTGTTTGCAGAAACGGTGGCAACCTGTTCAACTTTGGAATAGTCGTTGCCGACCTCCTGACTGTTTTTCTTAAGCTCCGCGACCACAGAATCCACAGCCTTGTCGATACCTTTCTTAAGGTCCATCGGGTTGGCGCCCGCTGCGACATTCTTCAGACCTACATTTATGATGGCCTGTGCAAGAACGGTAGCGGTGGTGGTTCCGTCACCGGCAATCTCGTTGGTCTTGGAAGCGACTTCTTTGACCATCTGCGCACCCATGTTCTCGAAACGGTCTTCAAGCTCGACCTCCTTGGCTACGGTAACACCGTCCTTGGTAACCTGAGGGGCACCGAATTTCTTGTCTATGACCACATTTCTGCCTTTAGGTCCGAGTGTGACCTTAACCGCATCAGCCAGAGCGTCAGCACCGGCTTTCATTTTTGAACGTACGTCAACGTCGAATTTTATGTCTTTTGCCATAATTCAATTCTCCTATTTAAAATTACAGAGTAGCAAGAATGTCCGACTGACGGACAATGAGGTACTTTTTGTCATCGACGGTAACTTCTGTGCCGGCATATTTGCCATAAAGCACATTGTCACCTACCTTGACTTCCATAGGCTCATCCTTTTTGCCGGGACCGGCCGCAACAACGACCCCCTGCTGGGGTTTTTCTTTCGCCGTGTCAGGAATATACAAACCTGACGCTGTCTTGGTCTCAGCCTCTTTAGGCTCAATGACGACCCTGTCTGCTAATGGTTTAATCATAATATCATCTGTTTTATGTTTTCTTTCCATGCCTGTATCAAACAGACATGACAGCCTAAATCAACAGCCGTGCCACTTAAAGGAACATGACAAAATGTCACAGACTGTCATCGTCATCTATGCCGAAATGCCGCGCTATGTCATCCGGAATGCCGTCTTCGTCTTCCAGATTGCTCCAAAGCACATCAATCTCCCGCCTGTCCTTCTTCGTAGGCCGGCCCGCTCCCCTGTCCCTTTTGACAAAGAAAGTCTCCACCGGCGACTTAAGCTTGTCAAGTTCCGCCTGAGGTGTCAGATTTTCAGCATAATCCGGAACCAGAGCGGCTCCCACCCGGCTTACCGGGAACGCTTTCACCCTGTACTTGAACTGGATCGCACCTCTGCGGACCTCTATGACATCCCCGGCCTTGACTTCCTTGGAGGGCTTTACAGGCGAGCCTCCAATCCTGACCTTGTTGCCTCTGCAGGCTTCCATGGCTTCGGTTCTGGTCTTGAAAACCCTTATGGTCCAAAGGTATTTGTCTATCCTTTCCGTTGCGCTCATAACGACATGTCTTTTTGCAGAATTCCCTCGCCACTTACTTTTTCGCCCGTATATGAATCGAGGATCTCACGTTTTCCTCCGAGGATTTCCAGAAGCACGGTCCCTGAAGATGACGGGACGAGGAAGAAATCGGCATTGTCGGCGGGGACAACGGCCGCCTCACCGGCCGCCAGAATGAGATTTTCCATCCTCTTCCCTCCGGATTCGTCTTCAACCGGCGTCTGCACGGAAACGGAGCCTGCCAGACAATAGTAAACGGAATATCCGCCGTCCTCACCGTTGTTTATGTGAAGTGCCTGCTCCAGATTCATACGGGATACTGAAAAGTGTTGCGTTTCGGCAAGATGCAGCCTGTCAGAAAGAACGGGAGCATATGCATCAAGTTTCACGAAATCAAAAACTTCCGCAAGCATTTCCCTCTCGTCACCGTCGGAGGAGCTGATTCCGAAGTCCAGCATGGAAGACTCCGCGACCTCCACAATCCTGACTCCGGGCCCTGCGGCATGAGGTACGCCCGGTTCAATCACGAACGCATCTCCTTCCTTAACCTTCAAAGAATTAAGCTCACCGAATATGGTTGAATCCAGACATCTGTCATAGAACTCGTCCGCGGCCATCTTACGTTTCAGTCCAAGATATATTTCAGCATCCGATGACGCCCCGGCCACAAACCACATCTTTTTCTTCCCGAGGGCATCGTATCTCTGTGCGGCGATTTCATCGTCCGGACACACCCACAAAGGAGTACGCGACGTGACATCCAGCTGCCTTATCATCAAGGGGAACTGTCTCCCGTACAGATAATATGCCTCATCTCCCGTAACTTTGTCGAGATAGGTCTCCATCACCTCGCTCAAAGAGTTGTCTTTCAGAGGTCCGGTATGAATGACGGAATCAACAGTGCCGAGGTCCGCCAGTTTCCATGACTCCCCGCCCCACGCCGTTTTATCCCCGGAGATCTCCAAAGAAAACGGATAAATCTTCTTTTCCTTTTCGCTCATGTTCTGTAAAATGCATATAAATTAATTCAAAAAATATGCCCTGAAAAGCCAGCCTTGGTTATATAGGAAATTAATGATACCTTTCGGCCGTTTTTAATTATGTAATAATCTAGTTTAAACAAAGATTGAAAGACATGACCACTTTTTCTATGTTCTTGGCTGCATCCGCATTTCTGGCAGCAAGCGTTGGAACATGGGCGCAAAACAACAGGCCGCTCACGGACAGAAGGGATTCGCTGAAAGAGTCGGTGATCACCGCAGCCCCGAAAGATTTCACGCCGCTGCGGCAGACAGGCTCGATGAGCACGACATTTTTTGCCGAGGCCCTGCAGGAAAACGGGATAAAGGGCATAAAAGACCTGTCAGCGCTCGCCCCCAACCTGTTTATTCCGGACTACGGTTCCAGGCTGACCACACCTATATTCATAAGGGGTATAGGCTCGAGAACAGGCTCCTCCCCGATAGGAATATATCTCAACGGGATTCCCGTTTCCGACAAAAGCAGCTTTGATTTCGATCTCGTGGACATAGAAAGAATAGACGTAATGCGCGGCCCGCAGAGCACGCTTTACGGCAAAAACTCCATGGGCGGTCTGATAAGGATATTCACGAAAAACCCTACAGAATATGAAGGTACGGACATCCGTATCGGAGGCGCCACATACAACAGCCTCAATGCCAGCGTAATGCACTACCATCACCCGGACGACAGGCTCGCATTCTCAGGAGGATTCTCTTACTCCCACAACGGAGGATTCTACAGGAATCAGGCCCGTGACAACGAACGGATAGACAAAGGAGACGATTTCGGAGTACGGTTCCGTTCCATTTTCACTCCCTCGGGACTCACCAGATTCGATTTCAGCGCAAGCTACGACTACACCGACCAGGGAGGCTACCCGTATTACCATGACGATGTGATCGCATACAACCGCAGAAGTTCCTACAGACGGCATCTGCTGAATGCCGGCCTGAACATCGAGCATAAAGTCAATGACCTGACCATCAACAGCGTAACAGGATTTCAACATCTCAAAGACAAGATGGACATGGATCAGGATTTCACGGCAATGGACATCTACACTCTCCTCCAGAGGCAGAATTCGAGCCAGTTGTCCGAGGAAATCACAATAAAAAGGGACGGGAAGCGCTGGCAATGGATCAGCGGCCTTACAATGTCGGGACAGTGGCTTTCCACCTCCTCACCCGTCACATTCCGTAAAGACGGGGTGGAATGGCTGAACGGAATAATAGGCGAACAGGCCGGCAGGTACATGCCGGAAATCGCATCCGGCCCCATGACAATGAAGTTAGTACCGGACGAGAAGATACTCGGTGACGAGCTGGTCTTCAACGGAAAATTCAGGACACCGACCATGGAAGCGGCTTTTTTTCACCAGTCCGACTTCAAGGATCTTTTCGGAATCGCAGGACTTAAAGCGAGCCTCGGGGTCAGAGCGGGCTATGAAAAGATGTGGCTCGACTACACTTCCGCCGCAAATTTCAGCCATTCATATGCGCTCAACGGAGAACTCACCATGCCTGCCCGCACCATGACTATTCCAATGGTCCCTGAAAAGACTTATGAAGCCGGCAGTAATCTGTCAGGAAAGCTTGATTCCGACAATCTGGAGATTGTTCCCAAATTTACTCTCCTGTACGAAAAAGGCGGCAGCAATGTCTATGCTACGGTCAGCAGAGGATACAGTTCAGGCGGATACAACATACAGATGTTCAGCGAATTCATGCAGACAGATATGCAGAACGTCATAAAATCGGACATGGCTTCGGCCACGATACCGGTCGTCCAAAGGACTCCGATGATTCCGGACGATGCCAGATCCAGAATCATGGACGTTCTTAACGGCATGACAAACCCTGAGACACCGGATGTGGAACAAATGATTAAATATAAGCCGGAACATGCCTGGAACTATGAAGCGGGAACCCACCTTTACCTTTTCAAAGGGAAACTGCTGGCGGACTTCGCATTGTTCCTGATTGATTCAAAAGACCTGCAGCTGACAAAAATGGCTGATTCGGGGCTCGGAAGAGTGACGGTGAATTCCGGGTCAAGCCGTTCCGAAGGCATGGAGGCATCTTTGACCGCGCAACTGACCGGAAACCTGTCGGCACACGCTTCCTACGGATACACCAAAGCGAAGTTCAGAGACGAAAGGGACGGCTTCGTTCCGTTCATCCCAAGAAACACGGTCAACATAGGCGCAATCTACTCATGGGATCTGAAGGCATGGACCGACAAAATCAGCATCGGTGCAGATTGGCACGGACTGGGCAGGATCTATTGGACAGAAAGCAACAGCGCATGGCAGGATTTCTACGGAACGCTTGACGCCAGACTGACTTTCTACCGTCATGACTCCTCTCTGAGCTTCTTCGCATCCAACATCTGCGACAAAAGGGCTACCGCCTTCTATTTCGAGTCTATGTCGAGAAGTTTCTTCCAGAAAACCCGTCCGTTCCAGGCCGGAATCGAACTTACTCTGAAATTTTAACAATCTTTTTTCCGCCCCCATGGAATTACAAAAGAAACTGTTTTCATTTCTCGGTGCATTCGTCGCGCTCCTGATTGGAGCGGAAAGTGCCGATGCCCAGAGAAATACGTGGAAAAGTCAGGATGTCGGCTTTTATGTAGGACTGAACGCCCCCATGACCGGGAACGGAGGTGCGGGAACGATGTATGGAGTGAGCTATGCCCATTTCTACAACAGCGGTGCAGGGTTCAGGACAGGTCTTCAATACACTTCGGAGATATCTTACATCGAGGACAGTTTCTGTTTTCCCATCGCATTTGCATACAGGACGCCCGACAGGAGCACCAGGGACAGGCTCAACTCGGCGGCATACGGAGCGGCATATTCCATGGTAAGAGATCCGTACCAGACTCCGGGAGGTCTTCTGAGCGACTTCCTCATCAATCTCTTCAGCCAGGCGGAAGTCAACGTGGGGATAACTCCCGGATTCGTCGCCGGAGAAAACCATGGCGGTTTTATGGAAGGCGGAAGTTCCAGGGAATGGACTGAAAAGCAAAGCACTCTGTACTTCTCTCTGGATGCCGGGGCAGGTTTCAACTTCCGGCTCTGGTGCTTCGACCTGAAAATAATGCCGGCATTCCACTTCCTTCTCACAAACAACTATGTGGAGTGTTCGGAAATCTACTACGGGTCAAAAACAGAAGAACCTCTGCGGTGGTTTTTCTCCCTCAAGACCGGGATCGCCTTCAAGTTTTAAAGCTTCCGTCCTATCTGGCGGACACGACGTAATACGGCCCGACACGCCGGTGGGGATGATCGAGGACGAATGCCTTCAAAGCTTCGTCCTTTTTCAGTCTCCTGTCGCTGACAATGAGAGACAGAGCCTCATCCGATGCCCCGCCCCCCTCAATCTCGGCGGCGTAAAAAGCGGAAAAATCTTTGTGATAATCGGTAATTCCGTAACCGAGATAGACATTCATGTTTTCGGGGCGGTGGACACCTATGGTAGCGACGGCATTCCCCTTTGGAACGGCACTGCACAAATTGCCGTATCCGATGTAGCTGTTCAGTTCCTTCAATGAGAAGGATGCGGTATAAACCATAAGAAGGATTCCAGCGGCAGTGAAGATGACTGACCGCTTCCAGTTCTTCCGTTTCAGAAGATAATGCAAGGCCATGGCAAGACCCGCGCCCAATACGACGACTGCGGACCATAGCATGGGATTCCGGGCTATGGGATATTCAGCCGCAAGAGAGGCAAAAGGCTCCATGCCGAATGCGAAAACCCGGATACAGAGCGCAGCCGCGCACACAAACAGTACAGCTCCCTGAACCACGGCGAGTGACCACGTCATCCACTTCTTCCACCCGATTCTTTTCACTACCACGGCAAAAAGCATGACCATGAAAGGAAGTACGGGCATAAGATATACCGCAAGCTTGGAACTGAAAGACGACAGCATCACGAACGGTGTCGCAATGGAGGCCAACAGAAACATTTCCAAGGTACTCCGTGATTTCGCTCCGGACTTCGTTTTCCACAGGGACGCCGCGATGCTGCCTGCCAGGAGGATGGAATATGGAATGCAGATGTACCAGATTGCCGCCAGATAATACCACACCGGCTTTTTGTGATGGAAAGAGTTCACAGCCCTGTCCACGGTCTGGTGGAAAAGCAGATTGTTCAGATACTCCCTGCCTCCGTCCAGATAGACGCCCGTGAACCATACGGTGCACAGCAGCGCCATCGGCAGCCAGAACTTCCACCCGAGATAACGGCCAATCTGCCTGCCCTGCCTTTCCAGAAGGAGGAACACCAAAATCACGAGCACAGGCATGAGCAGCCCGACAGGGCCCTTGGTGAACAGTGCCAGGAATACATACAACGGCAGCAGGACTTCCTGCCGTTTCCCGACATCATGACCGGAATACATCTTCCAGAAAGTCCACAGGGCAAGCACTATGAACATGCACATCATCATGTCCATTCTCAGGAAAACACTGAGACCCAAAAACATGGCACTTGTCCCCATCATGAGCGCCACTGCAGCTCTCTCTTCCGAATCCTTGACCGCAAGCCATCTGTCCATGACATGCAATATGACAAGAGCCGGCAGGAAGGAGAACAGATTCATGGCAAACATGACATGCTTTCCGAAAACAATACGACAAAGCATCAGACACCAGAAGTAGAGCGGCGGTTTGTCGGCATAGGGTTCTCCCTGACAGGTGAATGCAAACAGATGCCCACCGGAGATGGCTTCATCCACTATGTCCAGATAACGAAGCTCGTTTGACGGAGACCAATCTCTCATTATCATCGCAGGCAGCAGACATAAAGCCATGAGAATGGCCACGGATGCGATCGGATACCTTGCGATGATGCTCGCTCTATTCTGAATCATTGTTTTTGAATTTGGATTTACGATATCCTATCATGAGATTCCTCACATAGGCGAAAAAGCCGAAAGACTGGCCCAGAACAAGCACCGGATCTTTCCGGATTATACCGTAGGCGACTATGACGCTCGAGCCCAGCAGGCTGATGATCCAAAATCCCGCCGGAAGCGATGAAATGCCCTTGATCTTGGAATATATCCACTGATATATGAAACGCAGCGTGAAAATGACCTGCCCGGCCGATCCGAACACGACAAGCCACAGAGGGATATCCGAATTTCTGAAAAGATTCGCAAAGAAGGCGGAGGCATCCCTCAGCAGAAGCACGACCGCAACTACGGGAGTCACCGCAAGAGCTATCCTTACCGCAGCGGCCAGTCTGCCCCAAACCCCTTTGGAATTAAGGTTCCACAGGTAGATGTAATAAGATATGAGCTGTCCCAGGATAATGGCGAAATCGTTCCTCAACACTCCATAGACAAACATCAGCCAGGAGCCTATGACGCTCAGAACCCAATATGCAGAAGGGGAAACGACTTCCCGGGCCTTCTCGCTGCGATACCACTGGAAAATTGTCCTCGCAGAGAAAAAAAACTGTGAAGTAAACCCGATGGCGTATATGAGAACCGAGGGCAAATTCTGAGGAATCATTTTTACAGATTATTGGCGTCTACCTTATAGTTGATGTACCGCGGTTTCATCCACCTGTAGGCAAAACAGTCTGCGAAAGGTCCCCAGAGCCTGTTGAGAAGGTTGTACTTGGACTTGCCGGCAATCCTGGGATAATGGCGCACCGGCATCTGCTTATAGCTGACACCCTCCTGAAGGAGAACAAGCGCAGGCAGGAAACGGTGCATCCCCTTGAACATGGGTATCCGCTTTGCGACCTCCGTCCGCAACACCTTCAACGGACAGCCCGTATCCTTTGCCCCGTCGCCTGTCATCATGCGCCTGAAGCCGTTGGCTATTTTGGACTGGGCATTCTTGAAGAAAGAGTCCTTGCGGTCGGCCCTTATCCCGATGACCATGCCGCAGCCGTCCATCTCCCCGAGAAGAAGATTGAAATCTTCCGGATCCGTCTGAAGATCAGCATCGATGTAGCCGAGGAACTCGGACTCCGCATAATCGAACCCGGCCTTGACGGCGGCGCTCAGACCGGCATTCTTCAAGAAACTTATGTAGTAGAAATGCTCTCTGCGGGAACATATCTTTTCAATGGCCGCAAGACTTCCGTCCGAAGAACCGTCATCAACGAAAAGGACACAGGCTTTGCAGGGACATGCCGGCAGATAAGCTGCAAGTTTCTCTTCAAGCCTTTCCATGTTGTCCACTTCATTGTAGACAGGAACTATGATGGTGAATCCGTATCCAGATGTTTTGTTCATATTTCTTTGTCTGAGAAAGCAAAGATATAAAAAAAGGCAGTCCCCAAAAAGACTGCCTCCACGCTCCTCAAGTAGGACTTGAACCTACGACCCCCTGATTAACAGTCAGGTGCTCTAACCAACTGAGCTATTGAGGAATTTATCCCAAACTTTTCTGTTTGCGGATTACAAAGGTACAACAAAAAGACATATCTCCAAACAATCCCGACACTTTTTTGAGATTTTTTTCATCAACACCGCTTCCTGTCCGGGATATGCCCCTTGTCAGTTAACGGCCTGATTACTCCACTTCGAAATCGAATTCCGTTCCGAATTCACGCAGAATGGAAAGACGCAGTTTCTTTTCCGTCAGATTGTAAAGTGCGGACCATTGAGTCTGAGAGGTAATGTCCTCCGTCGGAGGCTGGGAAACAGCTTTGAGCAAAGCCATGGCATCGTCCTCTTTCAGAGTGTAGTCCTTGGCAAGCAGGGTGTTCCTTAAAGTTTCGTAACGGGCTTTCCCGTGGCTGGAACCCCATCCATCCCTCGTGCCGACCATGGTCGGTGAAACGTAGAAATTCGTCACGCAGCGGAGAGTGTCGTTCCCGGTAAACACTTCCATCACCCTTGGAGTGGTCTCGCCTGCAGGGCGGGTATATTCCACGATGGCGTAATCACCGGTGGCGTCAGCCATGAAATAATGGTAATTGGAGGTCCCGTTTCCTCGCATGTCCATATCATATTCGCCAAGCATCTTAACGGCTTCCTTTACTGTAGAAGCTCTGTCAAGAAGCATACGGATGGCCACCGTGGGCGCAATCTTCGTCTTTCCGGTCTGCTGGTTGGTCTGTTCCTCCCTCAACGCCAGGATGCCTATGGCAAAACCGTCTTCGTTTATCCCGTCAAGGGCTGCATAAGGCAGTCCCATCATCATGGAAAGGTCCGTATCCCCGTCATTGTAGAAACCCTGACCGAAATTGAGATTCAGCCCGTCGACCATGGAAATCGATTTCTTCCCTCCCTTAGGGGCCGTTCTTATAAGGATCGCGGACGTGGAAACGTAACCTGTCGAGTCTTTGGTGGAATGCCTGAAATCGTAATTTCGGCCCATCAGGAAGTTGATGTTTTCCGCATCAGGCGCGGCGAAAGCGCTGCAACCAGCACCGAATGAAGGTTCAACCGCCTTTGATGGCATCTTGTCGTAGAGGAGGCCGGCTATGTACCCGAACAGCCGGTTCAGATCCGTGTATCCGGAATTGACGACCTGGTCAAGCTTGTAGTCGGCCGTGTAGTTTATTTCATACAGACGTCCCGTTCCGTCCAGATCCTTCATGGAACGGAGCATCGACACCTTGGCGGCGTCCGTGATTCCCTCCATCGGATTCTTTGTCATGGCATCGTCATCCTTGCTGCATGAAATCAAAGAAAGGAAACCGGCCACACAGACGGCAGCCATGATTGAATTTTCAAAAACTTTAAAACTTGTTTTCTTCATAAACTCTCTGTTGTATGTATTATATTCACCTGCGAATATAAACTTAACAACCCTCCACTTCCAAAAATCGGAAACCTCAAAATCAGTCAAAACACAATTATTGTAATTATTTTTGTACCTTGAAAAAGGTCAACAAGGCCATGGACTGAAAAGATGGACACGATGAAGCGCATCATTACCGAAAAGCTGAAAAAACTGTACTCAGAAGAAGATATTTTCGACAGGCAACGTTTTCTGATGCTGTTCCTGTTCTACCTGCCGTTTACCATTATAGCCGTCATCGCGGAAGCGGCGGGACTGACCGGACCGAAAGCGCAGTTCTTCAACTATACCCATCTGGGATACATCACCGCGACGGCAGTTCTGACAGGACTGTTCCTGAAGCGCAGAATAAAGACGGCTGCCTGCCTGAGCGCACTGACAATCGCAGGAGCATTGACGATATCCGTAGAGATAATCTATACCTCCTTCGAACCAACGACATCCAACATCATACTTATCATGGCCAATGTCGTCCTGCTTGCTCTGAACACCATGGCTTCCATGACGGCTGTCCTGAAATGGAATACAATAGTACTCGGGACAATGACCATAGGCACATACATCACCTGCATGATAATATCGGAAAGTCCGGAAATGCGTGATTATCTGGTGCTGTTCATCATCGCCTTTTCCCTGATTGGAATCTCGGGCTTCTGGACGTCGAAACTTTCCTACAGGCTGAAAAAGGAGAACACACAATACAAAAAGGACGAGATAGAACTTCTGAACATGCTGCACCTCAGGAAAAACGAGGTAAGCGCGTATTTTCTTCTCACATCGGAAAAAAGCACGGAGGACCATATAAGCACCGTATTGGAAAGCCTCGACAAAAAGACAAGGTACAACCTGATCTCGAACATGGAAAAATACATGAAAAAACGGGATACGGACCTTAAGACGATAGGACATCTCTTTCCCGAATTCTCACAGTCGGAAAGGGAAATATGCCGCCTGATTCTGCAAGGCAAGAAACTCGGAGAAATCTGCACTCTCCTCAACAAGACAGAGACCAACATCAACAGCCAGAGAGCAAACATGCGAAAGAAACTTGGTCTGAAGTCTTCCGATAACCTACAGGAAAAGATACGGCAACAGTTTGACAGCCAAAGATCGTAGACGACAGAGGGCGGAAAGCGGCAAGGGAGAGAAAAAGAAAAGTTTTATTGCAAATTAAATCCTCCGAAGTTAAATTTGTATACCAAGCTTTGTTTCTATGGACATAGACCTGCTTTCCAAAATGGTCAAAGAACTGATTCTTGACAACGATGAAGTCGCCCTCCCGGGGGTCGGTGTCTTTGTCGCCGAAATCGTGCCGTCCACATTTTCAGACAAAGGATATACGATTAACCCTCCTTACAGAAGGCTTTATTTCAGGCAAAGGGAGAACGAAGAAGGCCGCGCTCTGATAGATTTTTATGCAAAGAGCAATCCTCTCGGAAAAAATGACGCCGAACGGATCATACGGGATTTCCTCGATGAGATGAAAGCGGTCCTCAAAGAGAAGAAAACAATCGTATTCCCCGGGCTCGGAAGGTTGAGGTCCACGAAAGAGAACAATTTTTTCTTCGTGGCCGACGAAGATCTGGACATCTATCCATACGGATTCGGACTGGAGCCTATCTCCCTCAAAAACCACGTGGAGACCAGAGAAGAGGTTGCTGCGGCAGTGTCCGGGCTTAAAAACCTGTTGAACGTCAGGACAGAGGACCCAGAGGCAGCAACGGAGACAAATGTTGAGGCAGCAGCGGTAACGGCTGCGACGGAAGTTGCGGAAAACGGGACGGAAACAGCCGCTGAAACGGCGGCGGCTGAAACCACAGCGGGGACGTCAACGGAAGCAACAGCGGAACCGGCAACAACCGCCTACGAAACCGGAAACGACGGGAATCACAGCAAAGGGATATTAAAGGCCGGCATCATTACAATTGCCGCCATAGCAACACTCCTAATCCTGTTCGCCATCATCTCGAGACTTTTCCCCGGCCTCACCGATTCACTTCTTTACAATTCCGAAGAGCTGGAAATAATACACCATAGCTGAAAACGGGGTGAGCGACCGGCAAACGCGTCGCCCCCCCCGTTTTTTTTTGCATTTATACTCGTTTTTTGGCAATTATCCCTTTTTATCTGACAGTTACGGAAGCTACTTGACCCTGATCGTCCTTCCTATCTTCAATGTCGTCCTGCCCGTCAGTCCGGGATTCAGTTTACAGATTGCAGTAACGGTGGTTCCGTTACGGGAAGCAATCCTGGAGAGAGTGTCTCCGCTTCTGATCTTGTAGTAAACAGCAGCAGCGGCAGCGGCTTTTTCGGCCTCAGCCTTCCCGACCGCCTCGATGGAGTCTGCGACTTCCTTGTCCCTCGCATCCCCGAGAGCTATATCCACCTCTTCCTCATCCGAAGCAGGCACATATGTACTGCCCGCATTGAGATACTTTTTCCGCAGGACAAAAAGCCTGTGCCGCAGATTTCCCGTTTCAAAATCTATCATCCATTGAGGATCGAAGGCATAGCCGCGATATCTCGTTTCGAAATGGAGATGAGCTCCTGTGGAACGGCCTGTAGAACCGCCGAGACCGATGGTGTCCCCGGCCTCCACCCAGTCGTCCACATCCACGAGGCGTTTGGACAGATGGGCGTAGAAGGTTTCCAGCCCGTTTTCATGCCTGATGATGACCAGATTGCCATAGCCTTTGTAATATTTGGACACCCTTACCTTGCCGGAGAATGCGGCATAGACGGGATCGCCCTTCTTCAAAGGAAGATCCACTCCCTGGTGCCTCCTGCGGTGCCTGTAACCGAACTTGGAGTAAACCTTGGTGATGTCCGGACATCTGTACTGGCCCAGGGAATCCACGAGCCATATATTGATCTTGTCCGGAAGTTCGCTCAAGTTGCTCCTGTATGGGTCGGGATATTCGTTGTTCCAGTACTCCGTGAAAATGATCCTGGCCATTATGTCGTTCGGATCGCGCCAATACTTCCATGTATTGTCGTTCAGGAGGATAATCTTCACTCCCGGAGACTGGGTATCTATGGTGTCGACAGCTTCCGCTCCGCTCGGTTCCATGGATTTGACCGGCTGAAGATGAGGTCTCGGAATCATCAGCTTGGAATTGCCGCCGGATGATATGACATTCTGAGCGCAGAGGTTGCCCGCTGCGTAGGCGGATAAAACCATCGCAACAAATAAACGCTTGAAACTCATGGCATCAGAGCGTTGCGCCGAACTTTGTCTCGAGGAGTTTCTTTACCTGAGCAACTTTAGAGTCCAGCAGTTCCCTGGTAGTCGCCTCGCAGAGGAACCGCAGATAAGGTTCCGTGTTGGAAGGCCTGATATTGAACCACCAATCGGGAAATTCAAGACGGTATCCGTCAAAATCCATAATGGCGGTAGGCTTTTCCTGCGCCATGAAGTAGTCGCGGACAGCATCCATCGCTCCCTTCTTGTCATCGAGCTTGAAGTTGATTTCTCCGGAGTTCTGATACTTTGCAATCCGTCCTATCAGCTGGCTGAAAGTCACGCCCTGTTTTTTCATCCGGGAAAGTACCCTCAGGACAAGCAAAGCGGCAAGGAGTCCGCTGTCGGAGTAGAAGAAATCCTTGAAGTAGTAGTGTCCGGCAAGCTCGCCTCCCCAGATTCCGTCAATCTCACGCAGCTTGGGAGCTGCGTTGGCACGTCCTACCTTCCATGTATAGACCTGACATCCTCTCGGCTCAAGGTACTCGGCCACGGCCTTGGAACAACGTATCTCCTGCAGCACCTTCCCCTTTTCGCCGCGCTCGTCGATGAAATAGTGGCTGAGCAAGGCGATGACAAGATCCGGCGGGACAAACTGTCCTTTTTCATCGGCAAACATCACCCTATCGGCATCACCGTCGAAAATCACGCCGGCATCGGCCCCTATCTCCACAACTTTCTTCCTGAGAGCCAGGGTGTTCTCCGGAATCAGAGGATTGGGGTCATGGTTTGGGAAACGTCCGTCGACGGTATCGAAAAGATATGTGGCCACATCTCCGAAGACTTCATGTGCAAGAAGGCAGGACATGCCGTTGGACAGATCCATGGCGACATGCAGGTCGGAAAGATCGGCCTTGTACTTGAGCAGGAATTTGAGATAGTCCTTCTTGACATCCATATTGCGGACCGTTCCCTTTTTCGCCGCCGGGACAGTCTCCTTCCCTTCATCTATCCACTGCTGAATCTGCCCAAGGCCGCTCGCAAGCCCCACTGGCAAAGCGTTTTCCCTGGAAACTTTGAGCCCGTTGTACTCAGGCGGATTGTGGGAAGCAGTAATCTGGACGGATGCCTTGAACCCATAATTGGCCGTACCGAAATATACCATGGGAGTGGTGCTAAGCCCGATGTCATATACATCGGCACCGGCGTCGGTGAGCCCCTTTATGAGCCAGTCATGTATTTCCTGCGACGATAGCCTGCAGTCCCTTCCGACCAGAACCTTGTCCGTCCCGAGAAGAGAAGGGATGAAATAACCCACCTTATATACCGTGTTTTTGTCGAAATCCTTGTTGTAGACACCTCTTATGTCGTAAGCGTGAAATGCATTGCCCATTTTCAAAAAAAATTTAACTTACTTGATTTTGGAACTGTACTGGGTACGGACCTGCCCCTCTGAAATCCTGCGAAGCTTTCTGGCGATTATTTTCTTACGCACAGGGGCTACAAGATCCACGAACATCACGCCGTCAAGATGGGACAGCTCATGCTGGACCATCCTGCAGGCAAACTTGTCCAAGGTCTCCGTAACCTTATTGAAATTCTCGTCGTAATACTCGATAGTGATCGACTCCGGCCTCTCGACATCGGCGTATATGCCGGGGATGCTGAGGCAGCCTTCATTGTAGGAACAAGTCTCCTTGCTCTCGGAAATGACCGTCGGATTGATTATCGTCCTCTTGAAGTCTTTCAAATAGTCATAGACATCTTCCATTCCCGTGCCGTCCACTATTACGACACGTTTGCCGACACCTATCTGTGGTGCTGCAAGTCCCACGCCGTCAGACGCCGCAAGAGTGTCCTTCAGATCTCTTACCAGAGCCTCGACCGCTTCTTTGTCCCCGAGATCTACGGGCAGGGCCTTTTCCCTCAGCACAGCGGAACCATACAGATAAATTGGTTGAATCATATTCTCATCTTTTTTTTCTCGTGACATTTCTGGACATGGAATCGGGAATCTCCGACGGAGCCGGGCCGGCCCCACGTCCGGACGTACGGTCAAGATAGCTCTGCAAAATTATTGCCGCGCTGATCTTGTCCACTGAACTCTTGTCCCTCCGGTCCGATACCTTCATCCCTCCATCGATCATGGCACGATGAGCCAGAACCGATGTAAACCGCTCATCCTCAAGAGATATGGGGATATCGGGAAAAGCCTTTGCCAGCTGCCTTAGAAATGCGTCCACATCTCTGGCAGCTTCGGACGGGGTGTTGTCCATATTTTTGGGATATCCGACTACGAAACGGACTATCGTTTCATTCTGCGCATAGTTTTTGATAGTTTCTACTATCTTTGTAGAATGCACGGTCTCAAGCGCCGTGGCAAATATGCCAAGAGTATCGCTGACCGCGAGACCCGTCCGCTTTCTGCCGAAATCTATGCCGATTATCCTGTCCATTCGGCAAAGTTAGCAATAAAACAGGAAAGAGTGATGCCGAGAAAAAACAAACAGTCAAAGGAGCCGAGAGTCGTCAAATTCAGAGCGACCCTTGCCGACGATGTAACGCACAGGCAGATAGGAGTCATCAAATTCACCCGCTGGAGGCTTTTCACCGCTGTCCTGACCATTGTCCTTCTGCTGTTCGCGGCCTTCATCCTTCTGGTGGCATACACACCGCTGAAGACATTCGTACCCGGTTATCCTGACGCCGAGACGAAAAGGGCGTCGGTACAGAACAGCATAAAGATAGACTCCCTGGAAAACGTGGTGGCACGCTGGGAATTCTACACGGAAAACCTGAAGCGGATACTGAACGGTGACGACCCCATGGTGATTGACAGCATAATAAGGAACAGCCGCCAGGGGAAGGACACTCTGGACGCAGCCACGGCACAGGCCAGGGATTCGCTGCTCAGGGAGACGGTAAAAGATGCGGAACAGTTCAGCATAAACCAGAACAGACCCAGAAGCCTGCCGATAGAAGGAATGCATTTCTTCACTCCTCTGCAGGGAGTAATCTCGCAGCCATACGACAAGGCTCTGCATCCTTACGTGGAGATTTCCGCTCCCGCGAATTCCGTCGTCATGTCCGTACTCGACGGAACCGTAATCAGTGCGGAATGGAGCGACGAATATCAATACTCAATTATCATTCAGCATGATGACGGAATCATCTCCATCTACAGGAGAAACCAGAAGCTGCTGCACTCCACCGGAGAGAAAGTCGACGCCGGGTCACCCGTGGCTCTTGTAGGAAGCACAGGTTCAGCCGAAGGCAGCGGAAAAATCATGTTTGAACTCTGGCACAAAGGGGAAGCGGTGAACCCGACGGATTACATAAGTTTCTGAAATGAAAAAAAGAAAAATCGCCATACTGGGGTCCACCGGATCCATCGGAACACAGGCTCTGGACGTGATACGTCAGCACAGGGACATTTTCGAAGCGGAAGTGTTGACCGCCAACAACAACTCGTCCCTGCTGATAGAACAGGCCCTGGAATTCGAGCCCAACGCTGTAGCCATATGCAATGAAAGCAAATACGGGGAGGTGGCCGAAGCCCTGTCGCCCAAAGGGATAAAGGTATTCTGCGGCATGGACTCGATCTGCTCCCTCGCAGGAGGAGGGACAGTGGACATGGTGCTATCCGCCCTCGTGGGATTCAGCGGACTGAGGCCCGCCATAGCCGCGATCAAGGCCGGAAAACCCCTCGCGCTCGCCAACAAGGAAACTCTTGTGGCGGCAGGTTCCATTGTGATGAAGCTTGCGGCGGACAATCATGTTCCCATCCTGCCCGTCGACTCGGAGCACTCGGCCATATTCCAATGTCTGATGGGTGCCGCCGGCAACAAACTCAAGAAAATCCACCTGACGGCCTCGGGCGGGCCGTTCAGGACATGGACCAAGGACGCCATGGCCAAGGCGACCAAAGCCCAGGCCCTGCACCATCCCAGATGGAACATGGGAGCGAAGATAACCATCGACTCGGCCACCATGATGAACAAAGGCTTCGAGATGATAGAAGCAAGGTGGCTGTTCGACACAAAACCCTCCGACATACATATAGTGGTGCATCCGCAGTCCATCATCCATTCCATGGTGGAATACGAAGACGGCGCGGTCATAGCGCAGCTCGGAGAGCCCGACATGCGGGAGCCCATTCAATTCGCCCTTTCTTTTCCGGAGCGTCTGAGCCTGAACAACAGGAAACTCGACTTCGCCGCCATCGGTTCGATAAGCTTCGAAGAACCGGACCTTGAACGCTTCCCCTGCATAAGCCTTGCATACGAAGCTATGGAAAAAGGCGGAAATATGCCATGCATCATGAACGCCGCCAATGAGATAGCTGTGGCCGCATTTCTGCAGGACAAGCTATCATATTTCGGAATATCCGAAACAGTTGCGAAAATGATGGCATCATCCCCGTTCATCGCCGCACCGGGCGTAGAAGACATCTTCGCAACCGACGAAGATGTAAGAATCAAGACCAAAGAGCTGTTAAATCTGTAGGCAATGGCTGTTCTGATCAAAATTCTGCAAGTTGTCCTTGCGCTGTCCATACTCATTCTGTTCCACGAACTCGGGCATTTCACCTTCGCACGGATGTTCGGCATAAGGGTGGACAAATTTTTCCTTTTCTTCGACATCAACGGAATAAAGCTGCTGAGCACGAAGACCGGATGGTTTTCAAAACTTTTCCCGAAACTGAAAGACAGGGAGACAGAGTACGGAATAGGCTGGCTGCCTCTCGGAGGCTACTGCAAGATAAACGGAATGATTGACGAATCCATGGACACGGACTACCTGAAACAAGAGGTGAAGCCATGGGAATTCCGATCAAAGCCGGCATGGCAGAGACTGCTTGTCATGGCAGGCGGGGTACTTTTCAATTTCATCCTCGCCATAGTCATCTACATTTTCATTCTCGGAATCTGGGGCGAAACCTACCTGAGCAACAAAGACACGCAGATCTACGCCAGCGGACTTGCCTACGACATGGGGTTCAGGACCGGAGACAGAATCCTGAGACTGGACGACTATGTCCCGGAAGATTTCAGTTCCCTGCAGGCCGACATCGCCCGCAGGCAGGTGCATGAAGCACTTGTGCTGCGAGGAAAGGACACCGTGACGATATATCTGGACCAAAGCAGAATCCCCGAAATTCTGAACACCCCCGGCATGTTCCAGGCAGCCGTACCATTCGTGATAGACACGATTCCTCCTACGTCCCCGAACTACGGAGGAGAATTGCGCAAGGACGACAGGATTGTGGAAATATGCGGGCGGACGATAAACTTTCTGCAGGAAAGCAGGGATATACTCTCGGAACACAAGAACGAAGAAGTACCCATAAGCATCATAAGAGGAGCCGACAGCCTGAAGATGATGATGAAAGTAGATTCGTCGGGACTCGCCGGAGTATATGCCCAGATTCCCGGCGTTACCAGAAAGGATTACGGAGCACTGTCCGCCATACCGGCAGGATTCAAGATGACATTCTCCACAATAGGAGGATATCTGAAAGACCTGAAGATGGTGGCGACACCCAGCACAGGAGCATACAAATCCGTCGGAAGCTTCGTGGCCATAGGCCAGGTTTTCCCGGCCAGCTGGGACTGGTACAGCTTCCTTTATCTGCTCGCGCTGCTGTCCGTAATGCTCGGAGTAATGAACCTGATTCCCATACCGGGACTGGACGGCGGACACATAGTGTTCACCCTCTACGAGATGGTGACAGGAAGAAAGCCAAGCGACAAGTTCCTGATAGCGGCCCAGACGGTCGGATTCGTACTGCTCATAGGACTCATGGTGCTGGCTTTCGGCAATGACATAGGACGTCTGAT
The DNA here is from genome assembly GCA_964460265.1 of uncultured Muribaculaceae bacterium. GTDB lineage: Bacteria > Bacteroidota > Bacteroidia > Bacteroidales > UBA932 > Cryptobacteroides. The sequence goes on from CAYWPV010000025.1 coordinate 20,423, forward strand.
CAATTGACAGAACAAATAAACAACAACCCGTAACAATGAGAAAAATCTTGACAATAGCCGCAGCCGTGATTACCCTGCTTTCCGCAGCGGGATGCAACAATAACAGGCAAGCTCTTCTTCCGAACGTCAGCGGAAAGGCCGGAGAGGTCATCATCGCCATGGACAAAGACAACTGGGAAGGCGATCTCGGTACGGAGGTGCGCAACGTACTCGGCGGAGACACTCCCTATCTCGCCCAGAGGGAGCCTCTTTTCACTCTTGTGAACATTTCCCCGAGCGGCTTTGCCGACCTGTTCAAGATCCACAGGAACATAGTCTTCTTCGACATAGATCCCCAGGTACAGAAACCGGGAGTTGTATACCGTGCGGACATCTGGGCCCGCCCCCAATGCGTAATCCAGATCTCGGCCACCGATTCCGAAAGCATGCTGGATCTCTTCAAAGAGAACAGCACGATGATTCTCAACGCACTTGAGCAGGCGGAAAGAGACAGGATTATCGCCAATTCAAAGCTCTATGAGGAAAAGGGCATAGCAGACGAAGTCCGGAAGATGGCAGGCGGTTCTCCGCATTTTCCCAGCGGGTACAGGCTGAGGAAAGCTACGGACGACTTCATCTGGATTTCGGACGACAAACAATATACGACACAGGGCGTATTCGTCTACAAGTATCCCGCAGCCGAATCGGAGAACTTCACCGAAGAGAACATCATCGCACACATGAACGATGTTCTGAAAGACAACGTCCCCGGAATGTTCGACAACACATGGATGACGATAAGCACCTTCATAACCCCGACCGTAGAATTTCTGCGCTACAGAGGACGGCAGTTTGCGCAGACACGAGGCTTTTGGGAAGTGCAGAACGATTTCATGGGAGGTCCTTTCGTATCTCACTCGTTCTACAGCCAGGACGGGAAGGACATAATAACCCTGTACGCATGGGTCTATGCCCCGAAGTACGACAAACGGCAGTACCTCAGGCAGGTCGAGTCCATAATCTACTCATTTGAATGGAACACGCCCGAGGGAAAAGACGCCCAAGCCAAAGGAAGCAAAACAAAAGAGAAGGAAAAGTAGGGAAAAATATTTTGACAAAAAGAAATTAATGCATACCTTTGCATTCCCTACAAAACCAAAAAGTTTTCACAGGGACGGACGGTGGGTTCGTATAACGGTTAGTACTCGGGATTTTCATTCCCGCAATAGGAGTT
>CAYWPV010000026.1:0-13902 GCA_964460265.1 uncultured Muribaculaceae bacterium
TTTACAACAGGTTAAAAAGAAAAGAGGCTGCGCCTATTTTGACACAGCCTCTTTTCATGACGCTTAGGAGGGGGGCAGGTATGGCGTAACATAAAGTATAACGGACGGCGGTCGTTCAGATATCAGCCCGTCTCCAAATGTTTCCTGTTGTCGAATGAGCAAATATGTCTATATTTGGAGAAACCATTCTGACCTTTTTATGAAAAAGTTGTTATTTATCTGCGCCATGCTTTCTTTCTCAGTTGCGGCAGCTGCGCAGGAGCCGTTCTACGGTATTGCAAATCACCTCTCTGTCGGTGTTTCCGCCGGAACACAGGGAGGGTCTCTCAGTATTGGTACGAACCTTACGCGCTGGGTAGGTGTCAGGGCCGGACTTAATGTTTTCCCTTCTCTTGATCTGGATTATGACGCTGATGTTACCGCTACGGTTGCCGGGATTTCCCGTGAATATCCCATCAGCATCGGTGTTGATGCCAAGCGTACCACTTTTGACGCCATGGTCGATTTCTATCCTCTCAACTGGCTCAGCGTAACAGCCGGTTTCGGGACGGGAGGTTCCACTTTGGCGAAACTTGACGGTCACAGCGACGATATCGCTTCCGCCGTAGGCGATGCGGCTGTCTATATCAAAGATTATGAACTGAAGGTGGATGCCAATGGAAATGTGCATGGCGGCGTTAAGGTCAAATCTTTCCGCCCCTATCTCGGACTTGGATTCGGCTGCCGGGCCGTCCCTAAAAAACGTGTCGGAGTGAGGTGCGATCTCGGAGCCTTCTTCCATGGTAAGCCTGAAATCTATTCCGGAAGTACGGATGATGTCATAAAGATTTCGCATGCCCATGAAGACAGCGATCTGGACGAGGTGATGGACAAGCTCAATGTCTATCCTCATCTGAAGGTGACGGTGATAGTCCGTCTGCTCTAAGCACATTCAGAACTGCGAAAACTGGCAGAAAACGCGGGCGACCGTAACCGGACACCCGCGTTTTCTGTCATTCCGTTTCCATGTTCGGGGAATTTGCAGATGACATGGCTTCGAGGTCATATCAGTCCGGCGGCCATGTCAAGGAAATACTTGTGGACTCTGTTGTCATCGCTGATTTCCGGGTGGAAGGAAGTTGCAAGCTGTCTTCCTTCCCTGGCGGCCACTATGTGTCCTCCCGTCTCGGCCAGGACTTGAGTCTTCCCGGATACTTTCTCGATGTACGGGGCTCTGATGAAGACCATTTTCACGTCTTTCAGTCCGGCGAAATCAGCTTCGGTGCTGAAACTTCCCAGCTGCCTTCCGTAGGCGTTTCTCACGACTTCAGTGTCCATGGTGGAGATTCGGCTGAAATCTTCCCCCTCCACTTTTTTTGCCAGAAGAATAAGACCTGCGCAGGTGCCGTACACAGGCAGGCCGTGCCGGATTGCTTCCTTTACGGGTTCGAGAAGATTCAGTTCCTTAAGTAGTTTCAGCTGTGCCGTGGATTCCCCTCCCGGAAGAATCAGTCCGTCTTTGGACTGCTCCCAGTCTGAAAGCCGGCGTACTTCAAAACTCTCTGCTCCGAGGCTTTCAACCATCTGCCGGTGCTCGGCGAAAGCTCCCTGCAGAGCCATTACGGCTATTCTCATACTTATTGTCCTCTTTCTGCGTCTATTGTCCTCTTTCTGCCATGAGAAGCTTTATCTCCTCTTCGTTGATTCCGACCATGGCCGGTCCGAGGTCTTCGCTCAGCTCGGCGAGTTTCACCGGGTCATTGTAGTTCGTGACAGCCTGTACGATTGCGGAGGCTCTTTTGGCAGGATTGCCGCTCTTGAATATGCCTGAGCCAACGAAGACTCCTTCCGCTCCGAGTTGCATCATAAGCGCCGCATCGGCAGGCGTCGCAACGCCTCCGGCAGCGAAGTTGACTACTGGAAGCCTGGCGTTGTCATGTACGTATCTGACCAGGTCATATGGAGCTTGCAGCTGTTTGGCCGCCTCGAAAAGCTCGTCTTCCGCCATGTTGGCAAGTCTTCTTATCTCTGACTGCATGAGGCGCATGTGGCTGACGGCCTGCACCACGTCGCCTGTTCCTGGCTCGCCCTTAGTCCTTATCATCGTCGCACCCTCGGCTATCCTTCTCAGCGCCTCGCTCAGATTCCTTGCGCCGCATACGAAGGGCACTTTGAACTTTGTCTTGTCGATGTGGTATATGTTGTCGGCAGGAGAAAGCACTTCGCTTTCGTCGATGTAGTCTATCTCGATTGCTTCAAGGATCTGGGCCTCAACTATGTGTCCTATGCGGCACTTGGCCATTACCGGAATGCTGACGGCGGCCTGGATGCCCTTTATCATCTTGGGATCGCTCATTCTCGATACTCCGCCGGCGGCCCTGATGTCTGCCGGAATTCTTTCCAGAGCCATTACGGCGCATGCTCCGGCCTCTTCGGCGATCTTTGCCTGTTCAGGAGTTGTGACGTCCATGATTACTCCGCCCTTCAGCATCTGGGCGAGGTTTCTGTTCAAAGTCTGTCTGTCTTCCATAATCAATCTGTTTTATCCATTGTTTTCCTGTACTCGCTTGGAGACATTCCGGTCTCCTTTCTGAAGAATTTTGACAGATGGGCCTGCGAAGAAAAACCAAGAATGTCGGCTATTTCCTGGATGTTCCTGTCGCCTGCCTTGAGCAATGAAATGATTTTTCCTGTCACGTGAGCATCGATTATGGCCTTGGGACTGTCCCCGGCTATGCGTCTGCACACCTGACCGAGGTAACGGCTGCTCACGTTGAGCCTTTCGGCATAGTCGGCCACGTTTTCTCCGCAGGGCTTCTCTTCGGACAGAAGTCTGAGAAAAGCGTTGTAGAGCTGGCTGGCCCTGCCCTGAAGCGCCGTAGTGAGTGATCTTTGGTTCAGACTGTACTCTCTGGCTTTCTTTTCGCTTTCTTCCAGGTCGTATCCTTTGCACAGAAAGACGGCAAGGGAAGAAGTGAATACGTTGGAAAGGCCGTGGTAGATTTTGTCGTCCATGAAGCAGATGCCGCTCTTGTTTTCACCGCCGAGCAATTCGGCCGCGTCACTGCGGGAAACGGCAATCACGTCGCACAGCGGAAAAATCCTGCGCCGTATCTGGCTCACGAGCTCTTCGCTTAAGAGCCTCTGGCCTCTGCTTGAGAATAGGACAGGGTCATAAATGACATGGCGTGCTTTGTATCTGCCGAGTATACGGGCGACAGCATCTATGGTTTCAGCGTTTCTGAGCATGCCGATTTTGACCACGTCGGGCTGGACGTCGTTCATGATTGCTTCCGCCTGTGCGGATACCACCTGCGGCGGAAGGTCGAAGAAGTCCTGAATCCCGATAGTATTCTGAACCGTGATGGAGGTAATCACTGACACGGCTGCGCAGCCCAGATCGGAAATGATTCTTATGTCCGCCTGGATTCCGGATTCTCCGGTGCTGTCGCTTCCGGTTATCGTCAATATGGTTCCCTTTGTCATTGCTCTTTTAAGTCAACACGGCAAATGAAATGAAAAACAGGCTCTTCTCTGCCGAATGTTCTCGTTTGGATAAAAAAAACTTCAATTTGTACAAATGATGATGCGGATGCGGAATGCTGATGAGTCGGCCGCGGAACGTGGAAAAGTTTCGCTATAGAACCGGAAGTTCCATGTATGAGGGATTTTCGTCACCAGTGCAGATTGAAACGGAGGCAATTTCCGTACCTTGGAAATCAGTGTACGGATTTGAGGAATACTTTTGGGGATTCGCTCTGAAAAGGGGGAACCAGCTGCTTTGAATCTGTACGAGAATCCTGTGTCCCGGAAGAATGGTATGGACTATGCCTTTCAGATCCACGGTCACCCGTACGGGAGTGTTTTTTGGCAGGGCTTTCGCATCGGAGAGGGAGTCCCTGTATCGCAGCGGCATTATCTCCCCTCTGACGAGCATCTTGTATCCGTCCGGCCTGACATCTATTAGCTTTACGACAATGTCAGCGTCATCTGAACTTGCGGCCACGCACAGGGAAACCTTTACCGTTCCCGCCACCGTCATGGGCTCTCTGTTTCTGCCGGTGCTGAAACTGGCAACGTCCCTGCGTCGGGAAACGAAGGACTGATCGGCCGCCATGTATTCCCCGTCCAGGTATGGAGCTCTCCGGCAGGCAGGAACCGGTTTCGACGGGTCAGAGAGGTAGCTCTTCAGAGTTCCGTGCCGTGACGGCTTGGAGGACAGCTTTCCGTCTTCGTTAAAGTAAAGCCGCCTTACGTACCGCGTGTGCGGAGGCCAGGTTTCCGAAACTATGGGAGCGGGAATGCCGGATTTCCGCCCTGAGTGACTGTGGGCCGGGGAAGCATAGGCTGTGGCCGTGGAAGGGAAAAGCGTTACCTTGCCTGAAGGTGCTTCGCCTTTTCCTTCAAGGAAATGTTCGAAAAACGGAAACTCTATCTTGTCGAGGAAATGCCCGGAAAGCCCGTCCGTCATGGCCGCTCCTGCGATGTGGTCAAACTTCCTGCGGCACCATGAGCCGTGCCCCCACGGGCCTATGACCAGATAACTGTTCTCTCTGTCGCTGACGCTTTCGTAGCAGGCGAGAGGCCCGTGCAGGTCTTCGGCATCGAAAGAGCCTCCTACGATGAGCATGGCAGGAAACCCTCCGGGAATCTGTCTTTCCCCAAGTACGGAAGCGATGTCACGTTCTTTCCAGAAATTGTCGTAATCCGGGTGCAGGACAAGATCTTTCCAGAAGCCTCCTTTTTTTGCCAAAGGTCCGAAGATGGAGGGAAGAGGTCCTTTCTTGAGGAAAAACCTGTATATGTCGCTGCATTCTTCCCGTCTTGTGGGCAGAACTCTTGACCCGGGGCGGGGCCGTTCCCTGAAGAAAAAACGTCCGAAATTCCATACGTCATTGAGGGCCAGCGCTCCGTTGTGGTGGAGGTCATCTCCTGTGAACCAATCTGTCACCGGAGCCTGCGGAGAAACTGCCTTTATGGCCGGGTGTCCGCACATCGCAGCGCACACCGCATAGAAGCCGGGGTAGGAGACTCCTTTCACCCCGATGTTTCCGTTGCATTCCGTATTGTGGCAAAGCCATTCCGCCGTATCCCAGCTGTCGGTGAGTTCCGATACTTTATCCGTCGTGGCCGTCTCTTCACTCCGGTCGGCCGGGCTTACGTTTTCAAACCGCCCTTCGCTCAGGTAGGTCCCTCTGACATTCTGCAGTGCGATTATGTATCCGGCAGATACGTAGGCGGCCAGCTCTCCTCTGAGTTTGGAAGAATAGCGTCCCGCTCCGTAGGGTTTCAGAGGAAAAGGCGATCTTACGAGAAGAAGAGGCCTTTTCTCCTCTGCATTGACCGGGCTGTAGACGGCGGTGTAGAGCCTTGCTCCGTCACGCATCGGAATCAATGCTTCTGTCTTGGAATAATGGGCATCCAGCCACGGAACGCTTATTCTCTTCATTTTGCTCCCGGAGGTGTTTTATTCCTGTACTGTCCTGTAGTTTATCATTCTGGCTATGCCTCTCTGGCATACAGGGCAGAATTCAGGGAATTCGTTGATCTTCATGCGGCATTCCGGCCATGGCCTGTAGACGCCTTCGCTGAGGTAGCCTGCTCCCTCGTACAGACCCACCTTGTAGTCGGCAGTGCTGTAGTCCGGTTTGGGGAAAACGGGTTTTCTGCCTTCCGCCTTTGCTTTCGCGCTTTCCTTTTCGAATGCTTCGCGCTGTGCTTTCTTTTCGGCATCCTGCTCGGCTTTGGTCACGATCTTGTCGGTCTGGAGCATGTCCTTCCATTTAGAGTCGAAATCGACGAGCGTCGTGATGTTGGGTTCCCAGGGTTCGATGTCGGGAAAGTAGAACTGTTCGTACTGGTCATCATAGAAGTATTCGTCGGCAAGTCCTGCGAAGCTGTGTCCGAATTCGTGGACAATCACCGGCTTCGACTGTGCGTGCCTTGTGGATGAAAGCATGTACTGTCCGTAGACTCCGCCTCCGCCGTAGTGTTCGGTGTTGGCCAGAATGATGATGTCCTCGTAAGGAACGGATGCGAGCGCGTCGTGAAGTTTGAATATGTTTAGAGTGGTAAGGTATCTTTCGGAGTAGAAGGTGTCGTAGTGTGAACCGAGCACCGTATTGACCCAGCGGTTGTCATGCGGAACGCTGATGCCGCTTTCCTGGGAAGGAGCCGCTACCGCCACGAAGTTGATCTTGTCCTTCATGGATTTGAACGGTTCGTGGGCAAGTATGGCTTCCGCGGCCATTTTCGCTTCGGAATAGAAGAGTTCTGCCTCTTCGGCTCTGTATCCTTCTGCGACGAAGGCTATGTCAACATGGTCCTTAGGGTCTCCGGACTTGATAATGTATCTGGAGGGGTAGTCGCATTTGACGGGTTGGATGAGGATGTCGGTAGGGTCCATGTCGAAGGAATAGCTTGCGACCGTCTCGCGTCTGTCGTTGTACAGTTCGACGCTTATGGAAGCCGGTGCTTCAGGCATGGGGACAAGCAGCACCACCTCGAATGATTTGCGGACTCTGGTGGCTTCTTCCGAATTCTGCCATTCTCTGAAGAGAGTGGAGAAGGTGTTGACATAGAGCAGTTTGCCGCTTGCTTTGTCGTTGACTTTTACAGCTCCGTTGCCCTGGACCAGAATTTTGTCCATATTGACCTGTCTGCCTGCCCAGCCGTCCAGGCTTTTCATCTTGGCAAGAGAAATTTCGGTTTCTTTGTTGGTCCCTGTGAAAATGTAGTCCAGTCTCAATGTTTTGGTGTAGTCTCCGGCGAAGGAAGCTATGCTTGCCGCCAGAAGCACGATTGTGGAAAGAAGTCTTTTCATATGAGTGTGTGTTTCTGAAAATGCCGTCATTCCGGCATTTCCAAAGATAGGAAAATCTTTTGTATCTGTGTTTTTTTTAGTTCCTTTGCGGTGCCATGAAAATCAATAGTATGAGAGAAAAAAAGACTTTGTGGGGCTGTTCCGCCTCCGATAAAAAAAAAGGAGCGTTTTTTTTTGCCTGTGCTTCGGCTTTGTTCTGCATATGTGCGGCGGCGGCCGATCCGGGAATGTCCGAGAGCAGGGATTCCGTCTACAATCTTGAAGCCGTAGCCGTTACCGGAAGCCGTTCTGCAATGGAACTCGGCGTGAGCGCGAGGATAGTTTCGGTATTGGACAGCGTGACCTTGGCGTCCATGCCTGCCATGAGCGTGAACGATGTCCTCAAGTATTCGGCGGGAGTGGATGTCCGGCAGCGCGGAGCCATGGGGATGCAGACCGACATAAGCGTAAGGGGAGGAACTTTCGACCAGATAGCCGTGCTGTTGAACGGCATAAACATCTGCGATCCGCAGACCGGACACAATGCGGTGGATTTCCCTGTCAGCACAAATGAAATAGACAGGATAGAGATACTCGAAGGCCCGGCGGCGAGAGTCTACGGAACTTCTTCCCTGGTGGGCGCCATAAATATTGTCACCAAGAAAGCAGCCGACAACAAAACCTCCGTCCATCTGGAAGGCGGTTCATACGGGCTTCTGAACGGCGGTATGAGCCATGACATCTCCAGAGGCCGTTTCTCCAGCCAGCTGTCCTACAGCTTTTCCAGGTCTGACGGCTATTCCAGATCTGACTCCGGAAGGCTCAACATGGATTTCAGGGGCAATAAGGCGTTCTGGTCCGGGCAATACCGTGCCGATGCCGCGGATTTCGAATGGCAGTTGGGCATTTCCGGGAAAGGTTTCGGCTCCAACACCTTCTACAGTGCCCGATATGACAATCAGTATGAACGTACGGCCAAGACGTTCACCTCTCTGTCCATGAAAAGCCGGGGCAAGTTGTCTTTCCAGCCCGCGCTTTACTGGAACAGGGGAACTGACCGTTTTGAACTTTTCCGTGGCGATCCTTCTTCCGTGCCTTACAACCGTCACAGGACAAACGTCTTGGGAGCGAACATCGGTGCGGAATATACCAGTGTCGCCGGCAGGACTTCTTTCGGCGCGGAAATCAGAAATGAAGACATCGTCAGCACCAATCTTGGAGACCCGCTGAAGAAACCCAAGGGCAAAGACGGCCGCTATGTCGTCGGGCGCAACAGGACAAATCTGAATCTTTATCTCGATCATAGCCTGATACTCCGCAAGTTTACCTTCTCGGCCGGGATTTCTGCAATACGGAATTCCGCAACGCATGAAGGTTTCGGCTTCTACCCGGGGGCGGACGCCAGTCTCCGCATATCGGATTCCTGGAAACTGTACGCATCTTACAACACTTCCCTCAGGATGCCGACTTTCACCGAGCTGTACTACTCGGTGGGAGGCCATAAGGCGGACCGGAATCTGAACCCAGAGAAGATGCAGTCCCTCGAGGGAGGCGTAAAGTACATCAAGTCAGGTTTCAGCGCCGTCCTCAGCGTCTATGCCCACCATGGGACCGACATGCTTGACTGGGTGAGGACTATCAGCGAAGGGGACGATGCAATGTGGCGTTCGGTCAATTATACTGAAGTCAACACTCTCGGCGAAGAGATTACCCTGCGTTTCAACCTTCCCGTGATGCTCGGGTACAGGGATTTCTTCGTCAGAAATGTCTATCTTGGATACAGTCACATAGACCAGGACAAGAAGCAGGAGCCGGACATCCAGTCCCGTTATGCCCTTGAATATCTTCGCAACAAGATTGTGGCCGTGGCCGATTTCCATATATGGAACAGGCTTTTCCTGAATCTGTCATGCCGCTGGCATGACAGGGTTGGGGGATATGAGCTGTTCGAGAATCATGTTTCCACCGGCCGCAAGGTATCATATGAGCCGTATACGTTGCTTGACGCCCGTCTGAACTGGAATTCCGACCGGTTAAAGATCTACGTGGAGGGAGACAACCTTCTTGACAAAACTTACTACGATCATGGGAACATTCCCCAGCCCGGGTTCTGGTTCAGAGGGGGAGTTGTATTTACATTCTGAATAATCTGAAAAACTGAAAATGCGCAATCTTTTTGTCCGTACGTTTGCCGCCGCGGTGCTGTTCTTCCTGTTTGTCTCATGCTCCAATCCGGTGAAGCGTGTCATCCGAGGATATGGCTCAGGCTCTGATGGCTATGATGTGCAGGCCAAGCCCTATGCGGTCTTTGATTTTGACAACACGTCCATAGCGGGAGACATCTCGCTTGCGCTTCTGGTCTATGCGATTGACAATCTGGAATTCAAGATGCCTCCGGAGTCGATGTATCCTGCTTTCCTGAACTGCGTTCCCGACATTGACCGTTCTCTGGACGGGTTTGAGGGAGTGTCGGCGAGAATGCTGGCCACGGATCTGTACAGTGATTACAGCTGGTTGTACGACAACTACATCAGCAACCGTAAACTCAGCCTTGACGAAGTGCATGAGAGTGAGCAGTTCAGGGATTTCCGTGCCAAACTTTGGGCTCTGTCCCTCGGTGTGGACAATACTTTCGGCAGTGAGAAGGTGGGCTGCCTGTGGATTCTGAGACCTTTCAGCGGAATGACTGCGGATGAACTCAAGGCATTGACGCTCAGGGCAGTGAAGAATGAAATCCGGATTTCTAAACTGCGTGAAGAGAAGTGGACTTCTCCTGGGACGGGGGAAGCGGGGAAAGTTAGTGTCACTGTTCCCAGAGGAATGGCAATAGGCGGCAATGTACTTTCAATGTACAGGGATATTCAAGAAAACGGCATCGACGTGTATATATGCAGCGCATCGTCCGAGATTGTGGTGGAGGCTCTTGCATGCAGCGAAGAGTATTTCGGCCTGCCCGAGGACAAGGTGTTCGGAATCAGGCTGTCTTCGGGAAATTTCATCTCACCGGATGCAGTTTATCTGCCTTCTTATCCGGTAACTTACGCCGAGGGCAAGAGCGAGCTCATACGTTCACGGATAGCTCCTTCCCACGGCGGCCGGGAACCTTTGATGGTCGGAGGGGACAGCAACGGAGACTTTTCCATGCTGACTTCTTTCCCTGACATGAAATTGGGGATAATCGTGGATATGCCCCGTTCAGGAGCAATAGACAGTCTCAAGAGAAACGGCGGCAAACCCTACTACGTAAGACCATACGCCAGACTCTATAAATAAAAATCCGTATATTTGTCAGGATGTACGGATTTAAATATCCGTAGTTTAATACTAAAAACCTAAAATATGAAATTGAAAATCGTTGTGCTTGCCAAGCAGGTACCGGATACGAGAAATGTCGGAAAAGACGCCATGACGGCGGAAGGAACCGTCAACCGTGCCGCACTTCCGGCGATATTCAATCCGGAGGATTTGAATGCGCTCGAGCAGGCTCTCCGCCTGAAGGAGCAGAACCCCGGCTCCACCGTCGGGATTCTTACTATGGGTCCTCCCAGAGCCGGGGAAATAATACGTGAAGGTCTTTACAGAGGGGCTGATACAGGTTGGCTTCTGACCGATCGTCTTTTCGCCGGGGCAGACACTCTCGCCACTTCGTATGCACTGTCTACGGCCATAAAGAAAATCGGCGGAGTTGACTTGGTCATCGGCGGCCGTCAGGCGATTGACGGTGATACGGCACAGGTAGGTCCTCAGGTCGCTCAGAAACTTGGGCTCAATCAGGTAACGTATGCCGAAGAGATAGAAAAGTGCGAGAACGGCAGACTTGTCATCCGCAGACGCATCGACGGGGGAGCAGAGACTGTGGAAGTGCCTGTTCCGTGCGTGGTCACCGTAAACGGCAGCGCGGCCCCTTGCCGTCCCGCCAATGCAAGGCTTGCCTTGAAATACAAGAGAGCGGCTTGCCCTTCCGAAAGACAGGAAGGGGACAGATATGCCGCCCTTTACGAAGAACGTCCATACCTGAATCTTATACAGTGGAGCGTTTCCGACATAGATGCCGATCCTGCACAGTGCGGCCTTGCCGGGTCTCCCACCAAGGTCAAATCTGTGAGGAACATTGTGTTCCAGGCAAAGGAAAGCAAAACTCTTTCGTCATCGGATATCGACATCGAAGGTCTTGTCAGAGAGCTTCTGGATGAAAAAATAATCGGTTAAAAACTCTTGTCAGATATGAATAATGTAATTGTTTATTGCGAGGTCGAAGGAACAAAAGTCGCCGAAGTATCTCAAGAGCTTTTGACAAAGGGTCGCTGCCTTGCTGATTCTTTAGGCGTGCAGCTTCACGCTGTCATAGCCGGAACCGGGATAAAATCCAAGGTTGAGGATCAGATTATCCCTTATGGCGTGGACAAACTGTTCGTTTTCGATGCGCCCGGCCTTTTTCCTTACACTTCAGCTCCACATACGGACATCGTAGTGAAACTTTTCAAGGAGGAAAAGCCGCAGATCGCTCTTATGGGCGCTACGGTAATCGGCCGTGACCTCGGGCCGCGCGTATCGTCTTCACTCGGCAGCGGGCTTACCGCAGACTGCACCGAACTTGAAATCGGAAGTTACGACGATGCGAAGAGCAAGCGGCACTACGACAATCTTCTCTATCAGATCCGTCCCGCTTTCGGCGGAAACATCGTTGCCACCATAGTGAATCCTGAGCATCGTCCCCAGATGGCCACCGTGCGTGAGGGAGTAATGAAGAGAGAGATTCTGGATGAAAATTATAAAGGTGAAACCGTATATCCGGAAACTGCGCAGTATGTCCCTGCGGAAGATTATGTCGTGAAGGTGCTTGAGCGTCATGTAGAAAAGGCCGGAAACAATCTGAAATCCTCGCCCATCGTCGTGGCCGGCGGCTACGGTGTGGGTTCAAAGGAAAACTTCGATCTGCTGTTCTCGCTGGCGAAGGAACTTCATGGTGAAGTCGGTGCCTCGAGGGCGGCGGTGGATGCAGGCTGGGTGGATCATGACCGCCAGATAGGACAGACCGGTCTTACGGTTCATCCCAAAGTGTACATAGCATGCGGCATTTCAGGTCAGATCCAGCACATTGCCGGAATGCAGGACTCGGGCATCATAATCTCCATCAATACCGATCCTGACGCTCCCATCAACAAGATTGCGGATTACGTGATAGTAGGCTCCGTGGAGGAGGTAGTCCCGAAACTCATAAAATCTTACAAGCAAAACAACAAGTAACAAGTAAATATGGCGAATTACTATAGTGATCATCCTGAAATGCGTTTCTATCTGGACCATCCTTTGATGAAGAGGATTGTCGAGCTCAAGGAGCGCGGTTACAGCGAAAGCAAAAAATACGAAGACGCTCCTGTGGACTACGAGGATGCCCTGGACAATTATGACAGGCTGCTTAGAATCGCCGGGGATGTCGCGGCGAACACGATAGCTCCCAATTCCGAAAGCGTTGACCTTGAAGGTCCCCATCTTGAGAACGGCAGAATGATTTATGCTTCCAAGACGTATGAGAACCTTGACGCGGTGACCAAAGCCGGTCTGTGGGGCGTCGACATGCCGAGAAAGTACGGCGGTCTGAACGTGCCCATGGTAGTTTTCTCCATGCTTTCGGAGACAATCTCCGCCGCGGATGCAAGTTTCCAGAACGTGTGGTCTCTTCAGAGCTGCATGGACACTCTGTATGAATTCGGCAGTGAAGAACAGAGGGAAAAATATATTCCCCGCGTGTGCAAAGGGGAAACCATGTCCATGGACCTTACGGAGCCCGATGCAGGGTCAGACCTCCAGAGGGTTATGCTGAAGGCCACTTATGACGAGAAGGAAGGCTGCTGGAGGCTTAACGGAGTGAAGAGGTTCATTACGAACGGAGATTCCGACATCCATCTGGTGCTTGCCCGTTCGGAGGAAGGTACGCGTGACGGCAGAGGACTCTCCATGTTCATCTACGACAAGAAGGACGGCGGAGTGGATGTGCGCCATATTGAGCATAAGCTTGGAATCCACGGCTCTCCCACCTGTGAGCTCACCTTCAAAAACGCCAAGGCGGAACTGTGCGGAAGCACTCGCCTCGGGCTCATCAAATACGTCATGTCGCTCATGAACGGAGCCCGTCTCGGCATATCCGCCCAGTCCGTAGGCCTGGAGCAGGAGGCTTACAACGAAGCCGTGGCTTACGCAAAGGAGAGAGCGCAGTTCAACACCAAGATAATAGAATTCCCTGCGGTGTATGATATGCTTTCGAGGATGAAGGCAAAGCTTGATGCCGGGCGCAGTCTTCTTTACGAGACGTCGCGTTATGTGGACATATACAAGGCTCTTGATGACATACAGCGTGAACGCAAGCTGACTCCGGAGGAGAAGCAGGAAATGAAGCATTACTCCAAGCTTGCCGATGCGTTCACCCCCATAGGAAAGGGAATGAATTCGGAATATGCCAACCAGTCGGCCTATGATGCCGTATCCGTCCATGGCGGTTCGGGTTTCATCATGGAATACAAGTGCCAGCGTCTTTTCCGCGATGCGCGTATTTTTTCCATTTACGAAGGAACGACCCAGCTTCAGGTGGTGGCGGCCATCCGTTATATCACCAACGGCACTTATTCTTCCATCTTTGAGGAGATGCTTGCCGAGGGCGTCAAGGACAGTCTCAAGCCTTTGAAGGAGAGAGTATCGGCGATGTTCGGAAAATACAGGGAAGCGATTGACTATGTCAAGGCTTTGGACAATCAGACGGCACATGATTTCCTTGCCCGCCGGCTTTACGACATGACGGGCGACATCTTGCTTTCACTCTTGATTATACGTGATGCTGACCGCGACGAAGCGCTTTTCGGAAAGAGCGCCAATGTCTATGTCAGAATGGCCGAAGAAGAGGTCAGCGGCCATGCGTCCTATATCTCGAACTTCAAGGCGGAAGATCTTGTCTACTTCAAGCCGGAAGACTCTGCGCGTGCCTGAGATGTATGCAGCAAGTGCAGGATTTCCGCACTGATGTAATATGATACGCAAAACCGGCGACCTTTCGGGAGCCGGTTTTTTGCAGTGATTCATCTCACTCACCGGCCATAGCGGCATTGCCGGAGAGGAAGAAATCATGA
>CAYWPV010000026.1:14002-20962 GCA_964460265.1 uncultured Muribaculaceae bacterium
TGATTCATCTCACTCACCGGCCATAGCGGCATTGCCGGAGAGGAAGAAATCATGATACCACACGGCAAATGCTCTCAGGCCGTCCCGAAGGCCGGTCGAGGGTTTGTATCCGAAATCCCTTTCGAGGCCGGAAGTGTCGGCATAGGTGACAGGAACATCTCCAGGCTGCATCGGAACCAGTTCCATATGAGCTTTGAAGTCGTAGTCGGCCGGGAGAACGCCAGCATTGACCAGTTCTTCCTGAAGGATTTTCACAAACTCAAGGAGATTGACGGGGGAGCTGTTGCCTATGTTGTAAACCTTGAAGGGAGGCAGCGGAAGTCCGTCTTCCCCGTTCTTTTTTTCTGGAGCTTTGTGCATGACCCTTATGATACCTTCCACTATATCATCTATATAGGTGAAATCTCTCTTGCAGTTTCCGTAGTTGAATATTTTTATTTTCTCCCCTTTGAGGAGCTTGTCCGTAAAACCGAAGTATGCCATGTCGGGACGTCCTGCAGGCCCGTATACCGTGAAGAAGCGCAGACCTGTAGAGGGAATGTTGTACAGTTTGCTGTAGGCGTGGGCCATGAGCTCGTTGCTTTTTTTCGTGGCGGCGTAGAGTGAAACCGGGCTGTCCGTCTTGTCTTCGGTGCTGTAGGGTATCTTCTTGTTCGAACCGTAGACGGAAGAGCTGGAGGCATAGACCAGGTGCTTCACCCCTTCCTCTCCGTTGTCGTATGAGTGTCTGCATGCCTCGAGAATATTGAAGAACCCTATGATATTGCTTTGTATGTAGGCGTCCGGGTTGCTTATGGAATATCTGACTCCGGCCTGAGCGGCAAGATTGACCACCAGTTCGGGCCTGAACTCGCAAAAAACTTTTTGGATCAATTCTTTGTCCGCAATGTCCCCTTCAATGAATCTCCAGTGCGGTGCAATCTTTGCGCTCTTCTCTATTTCCCCGAGCCTGAATTTTTTGATGTTGGCATCGTAATAGCTGTTCAGATTGTCCATTCCCACAATGACGGCATTTTCGTCTTCACTCAGAATTTTCCGGCTGAGATTGGCGCCTATGAAACCGGCAGCCCCGGTAATCAGAATTCTCATTTTGACTTCGTTATATGAAACGTGCCCCGTCGGCGGTCCTGCAAAAATGAATTTCAAAGGTCTTCTCGTATTCGGGGAACATTCCGAGATATTCGTTTGTGATCCTGTTCCTGATGTATTCTTCTTTTTCAGGATCGACCAGGGCTATGCATGCACCTTTGAAACCTGCTCCGCTGAACCGGCCTCCATATACGCCGTCCATGTCCCTGAATATATCGTAGAGCGCAATCAGTTCCGGTGAGCCGCATTCGTAGTTGTGTATCGAGCTTTCGCAGCTTTCTTTGCTGAGTTGTCCGAAAAGATTCAGGTTGCCGCTTTCCCAGGCCGTGACGCCTTGTCTGACACGTCTGTATTCCGAGTAGAAGTGTTCGGCCCTTCTCGAGAATCTGGCCGGCATTCTGTCCCGGGTCGATTCAAACGTGCGTCGTGAAATGTCACGCAGATATGTTTCTTCCAATGGCTTCAGCGGCTGGTCCGTATAAGCGAGCATGTTCCATGCCGCCGTTCTGCACTCGCTCACTCTCAGATTGTAGTCGCTTGAAATCAAAGACCTTGTAAGCCCAGAAAAGAAAATGCCGAGGTGGAAATCCGGCATTGCGGAGTTCTTTGGTATCAGACGGTATTCTCCGCTGTCCGTGTCCATAAAGAGCAGCGAATCCTTTTCTCCGAGGACTATGCACGACTGGTCAAGAATGCCGTTGTTCAATCCGATGTATTCCCTTTCCGCCAGAGATGAAAGCCTCACCGTCTCGGTCTTCGTAAGTTCTATGTCATTCGCTTTCGCAAGTGCCATGACGTATGCTACCAGAACGGCCGCACTTGAACTCAGCCCTCCTACGGGAAGTGACCCCTGCAGTATACCTTCTACACCTCGTTTCAGTTTGAAAACCTTGCTCAGGGCGTATTTCGCGCCCCGTGCATAGTCGCCCCAGTTGCCTTCCTTGACTCTGGTCCTGTCTTCCACGGAAAAATCCACAACTCCGGCATAGGACGTACTTCTAAGCCTTACGCGGCCGTCATCCGTGGGGTTGAAGTAGAAATCAACTCCTTTGTCAAAGGCAAATCCTGTGACAATCCCGTGCTGATGATCCACATGGGCGCCAATGGGGCATACTCTGTAAGGAGAGTGGATATGATATCTGTAAGAATCCAAAGCGAGCGATAAGTGACTATTTCTTTCCGCCGTCTTCCTTGTTGCCGTCTTTGGTATCGTCTGCTTTCTTTCCGTAGCCGTAACCGTAGCCGTAACCATAACCATAACGACGTCCGTAGCCGTAGCCATATTGATAGCCGTACCTGTGGCCATATGAACCCGTGGATACATCGGTTCCGTTGAGGATCAGCTCCATGTTGTTGAAGCGTTTGCTCTTGAAGTCCTTTTCAAGGCTGGGAAGCATGTTCCTTTCAAACAGACCAGCCCTTATCACAAAGAGAGTCATGTCGGCAATCTTGTCGATTATCGATGTATCGGCTACAATGTCCACGGGAGGACAGTCTATGAATACGTAGTCATAATCTTTTTTCAGACTTTCTATCAGCTGCGGGAAGCGTTCATCGGCGATGAGTTCCGAAGGGTTGGGCGGAATCGTTCCCGATGGGATGACGTAGAAGTTATCGTATCCGTCGACTTTAATCGTAATGTCTTTAACATTCTCTATGTCTCCTGCCAGATAGTTGCTGAGTCCATGACGCGGGCTGTTGTAGTATTGCGAGGTAGAACCTTTCCTGAGGTCTGCGTCTATTAGCAGAACTTTTCTTTTACGTATCGCAATACTGACTGCCAGGTTGTTTATTATGAATGATTTACCGCTGCCCGGATTGTAGGATGTGATTACGGAGACATTGCCTTTGTTTGCCGACACGAAGTGCAGGTTCGTGCGCAGTACCCTGAATGCTTCGTTTATATAGTCGCGGCTGTTCTGTTCCGACACAACGATTCCGTTCTTGTCGTTCAGATGCTTCTTGTTTGCGTTTAAACTGAACAGTGACTTGCGACCGTCTTCCTTAAGGTACTGCGGAATCTCCCCGAGGAAAGGAATGCTAAGTTTGTTCTCTATGTCCTTCCTGCCTCTTACCGTCGTGTTGGTGACCTGCATGATATATATGCATCCGAAAGGAATGGCGAGGCCGAGGATGAGCGCGGCAAGCAGTATGACTTTTTTGCGTGGGGCAGAAGGCCCTTCTGTTCCGTAAGGCGGAGTGATGATTCTGCTGTTGTATGCCGAGAATGTCTGTGAAAGTTCGTTCTCCTCCCTTTTCTGCAGGAGGAAAAGATACAGAGCCTCTTTAACCTTCTGCTGCCTTTCTACGCTTATGAGATATTTTGCCTGGTCCGGATTTGACGCAATCTGGCTTATGGCTTTTCCGCCGTAGTTCTGCTGGCTCTTTATCTGTTCTTCGAGTCCGACAAGTTCATTGTCGATGGCGTTGATGATGGCCGATCTCATGCCTTTCAGGGCTTTGTCGGCATCAACTACCAGGGGATTGGATTCGCTGCTGTTGTCGGCAAGCTTGTTTCTTTCGAGGAGCTGCTGGTTGTAATCGCTTATCTGCTTGTTCAGACTTTCGTTCCGGATGCCTACGTTCATGGGAAGCACCATGTTCTGCTTCTCCGAATCGGTGAGGTATCCGCGGATGTATTTCGCCATGTAGGCCTCGTTGTTGAGGGTGACGATGTTCACTTCCGCATCGGAAGCCTGCTCCATGTACATTTTGGATGCCTCCTTGATGTCGGGGATGAGGTTAGCCGATTTGTATGACGAGATGTCCTCGTCCACGGTACCGAGCTCCTTTTCTATCATCACCAGACGGCTGTCTATGAACCGTGACGTGGCCCTGGTTATCTCGTTCCTGTCTTTTACCCAGTTGTCACCGTAGACCTCCACAAGGGTGTTCAGGAAGTCTTCGGCACGTTGGATGGAGGCGTCTGTAAAGCCCAGGTTGAGGACCGATGACTGTTTGTCGGCCAGTTCCACGGTGAGTCTTTTCGAGAATGAGCTTGTGGCTGAAATAAGCGGAGACCGTGACACGTAAAGTTCAACCGGTTCTTTGGTCGGGTCGAAATATGCGGTCCCGGATACGACCAGTCTTCCCAGTGGAGTGGAAAGAGTATCTCCGAACGTACCGCTGTATACCTCTTTTATGTTTTTCTTTTTGTACTTCCTTGTAATCAGCTTTCTGATGCTGAAGTTTCCGCTGTTGTCATAGTCCAGTATGAAACTCGCTCCTTCGTTGTCCGCTATGTCCGGAAGCGAGACCTTTACCGGAAGCGTGGTGCCGTAATGCAGAGTGTCGCGGAAGAAGCCCTTGGTCCTGTAGCTTACGTCCAGATTCAGTTTCCTGATGACGCTCATGACGGTTGCGGGAGATTCCAGAGAGTAGAGCTCGTTGTTGACGTTCGTTCTGGAGGTGCTCATCCCCATGCTTTCGAATACGCTGCTCACGTCGTTGGATATGCTGACTCCTTTCCTGTCGTCCTTGACGAGAAGAGATGCCGAACGGGTGAAGGTCGGAACGGTCCGAAGTATGAAAAGCCCGCCGAGAAGGAGGCATATTGCCGCAGAAATGACAAACCATTTCCATTTTGCCAGACAAACGGAAATGAGCTCCATGAGATCTATTCCGTCCTGCTGTTCTTCACTGCCGTTTATATTCGTGTTGTTGAGCTGATCCTCCATACTTTCTTTTTAATTGATTGAGTTCACGATGAGGTTGGCGATTGTAACCGCAAGCGATGACAGTGAAATCCAGAATGAGGTGGAGACCACGTTGTTTCCGTTCACGGTGGATTCCCTCATCTTTCTGTCATTGGGGGTGACGTAGATGACGTCGTTCTGCTGAATGCTGTAGGCCGGTGATTTTACCAGTTCGTCGAGGTCAGTCAGGTCCAGCCGGTAGTTTATCATTTTCCCGTCGACAGTGCGCTGGACCAGAATGTTTTCCCGGAGGCCGTTTATGGTAAGGTCTCCTGCCATTCCTATAGCCTGCAGCAGTGTCAGGTTGTCTCTATCTATGTTGTAGCGGCCGGGCCTGTTCACTTCTCCGAGGATGGAAAAGGACATGTCCACGAACTCGACGGTGACTATCGCGTCATTTATGAGATTTCTGCCGATGAGGTCATCTTTTATGTTGGCGGCGATTTCCTGACGGGTCAGGCCTGCCGCCTGAATTTTCCCGAGGACGGGAAAGTCTATGGTACCGTCTTGCGCTATGGTGTAGGATGATACGCTGTAGCCTGTGTTGATTGCGCCGGATGCCGTGATTCCTTTGGAATAGACCGGAAGGTTGAAAAGCTGGGCAAGTTCGGGAGTCTTGCTGTTCACGATTATCGAAATCCTGTCTTCAGGTTTCAGCCTGATTACTTCACTTCCCGACAAGTCCAATATATCGCCATCCTCAGTGCCTTGAAAATAAGACAATTGCGGCACGGAGCACGAAAAAAGGCCCAAAGCCGTGAGAAGAAGGCACAAGAATCTAAGTGTTCTAGTCATCCGTTGATAGGTAATATGTTTTTGAAAAGTAAACTTCAAAGTTGCTACAAAGGTAATCAAACAGGACATTCAATGCAAGAAGGAAAGGTGGTTCTTATCTGTTTTTTCTGCTATCAGAGTGAGATATGAAGGCTTTTTCCTGTGTGTTTCCACAAGTGTGAAACCGGTTCTTTCAAGCATGGCCCCGATCTCGTTTTCCGATCGTATCACCATGCTGCTTATGAAGTTCGTCCATTTTATTCCGAATTTCGGATTGTCCCTGTCGGTTGCAAGGACAATGACGAACAGCCCTTTTCTTTTAAGAGCTCTGTTTATCTGAAGAAATGTTTTTTCAGGGTTTTTCCAGAAATAGATCGTGTCCACGGCTGAGACCAGGTCCAGAGATTCATCCCGGAAGGGAATTATTCCCCGGGGGCATCTACGGATGAATATGTCTTTGTCCAGTTGTTTCCTGTTCAGCGCTTTGGCTCTCTCCACGTTTTCCTTGATGCTGTCTATGCCGTATGTCCGTCCGCCTTTGCCGCTTTTTTCCAGTATTTTCAGCGTGGAACCGTCACCGCAGTCCAGGTCGAGCATTTCCCAGCCTTTTCCGAAACGGACGAATCCGAGCCCCCACTTCGCCAGAGGCTTGTGGCTTGCCTTCATGAGGGAAATCAGAAGCTTTCCGATGAATCCGTCGGGTCTCGCCCTTTTTCCGCTCATGCTGAGCAGCAGAGTCATTATGATGATGAAGAGCATCGGATTACATGCATTCTTTCAGGACGGACAGGATCTCGATATGGGAGAAGCGATGTGCGCACCCGTCGCTGATTATGGTGGAAGCCGCTATCTTTCTGAGTGTTTCGGCGTCCAGCATGTCTTCCACTCCCAGTTCCCTTAAATTCGAGGGGAGCCCGCATTCTTTTATGAAACTTTCCAGCCTTTCCACGCCGAGTCCGGCCAGAGTGTTGTCATCGCCTGCGTTCCTTGGGATTCCCCATACGTTTACGGCGAAATCGGCAAATTTACTTTTGTCATATTCCGCGAGTCTTCTGTACAGAGCCGGGTGTAGTACCGCCAGGCCTCTGCCGTGGCTGCAGTCCGTATATGCACCGAGCTGGTGCTCGATCATATGGCACTGGAAGTCGGTCTTTTTCCCTGTTTTCAATATTCCGTTTTCAGCTATTGCGGCATCCCACATCAGTTCACTGCGGGCGCTTATGTCTTCTTCCGAGCCTGTGTTTCCCCTTCTGAGGGCTGAAAGACCCTTCCTCATGTTGGAGATGATGTTTCTCATGACGGCTTCGTTCATCGCATCCGACACGCTCATGCGAGTTTCTTTGCCGAAGTAGGTCTCCATCGCGTGGCTCAGGCTGTCAAAGGCACCGGCGATGTATTGTGC
>CAYWPV010000027.1:0-19892 GCA_964460265.1 uncultured Muribaculaceae bacterium
TGCCGTCTTTCGGAGCGTCCCTGACAGGAAGTCTGTCGGGGACGCTTTTTTTGTGTCCCCTATATGAGCTCTGCGGCATGTATGCGGACAAGAACCCTTTCTTATTATAATAACTTTGGGGGGAAGAACAGAATTTGTTCAAAAAAAGAAGTTATCCTTCAGGAGTTAATATTCTTAACACCCCTTTTTGTCCTATCTTTGCAGGGATTGCATAAAAAGAATAACCAATGCGTATATTTCCCATTGCCGTGATGAGCTTTACATTGTTGTGCGTTGTCTGGACAGCGTGGCGATGTTGGCGTATCATTCCTTTGTCCCCGTCGGGAAAGACTTTGCTGACATTGCTTCTTTTCCTTGTCCCTTTTGTCATACTTGTCCTTCTTCATGCGGTCTCGGAAAAGACGGCTTTGCCCATTGCGGCAGCGTTCTACGAAATCGGCAACTCGTGGATGATTTTTTCATTGTACAGTTTCATGCTTTTCGCATTACTTTCACTCGGGAGACTGTTCCACATTGTGCCTCCGTCATTTATGAACGGTTCTTTGGCAGGAACTTGTGCCGTATTCGGATTGCTGACGCTGATTCTTGCCTATGGGAACATCCATTACCGCCACAAATACAGGGTCACCGTTGATTTGAAAACGGAAAAGAAGTTGGAGCGGCCTTTAACGGCCGTGCTTATAAGCGACCTGCATGCCGGATATCATAACAGGAACAGGGAACTTGAGCGCTGGGTGGACATGATCAATGCGGAAAAGGCCGACCTTGTCCTTGTGGCGGGGGATATCATAGACGGTGATGTAAGACCTTTGCGCGGGTGGAATTATGCCGAGATATTCAGGAAGATAGAAGCTCCCGTATATGCATGTCTGGGCAATCATGAGTATTACGCCGGTAAAGAGGACTCTGAGGATTTTTACAGAGATGCCGGGATTCATCTTCTTGAGGATGCTTCGGTCTTGGCCGGGGGCATCCGTATCGTAGGCAGGGATGACAGGACCAATCCGGAAAGAAAACCGCTGGAAGAGCTTGTGTCGGCGGATAGCTTGTTTACCGTTGTACTTGATCATCAGCCGTTTAACCTTGAAGAGGCAGTGCAGGCGGAAGTGGATTTCCAATTTAGCGGACACACCCACCACGGACAGGTCTGGCCAGGAAACTGGATAACGGACGCGATTTACGAGAAAGCGGCCGGTACTCTTGAAAAAGGGAAGACTTTTTTCTACGTCAGTTCCGGACTGGGTATATGGGGAGGTAAATTCCGAATAGGGACACGCTCTGAGTATGCTGTTTTAACGCTGCACAATTGATTTTACTATAGCTGTCAGAAAAAAGAATCTGAAAAAGTACAGGCCATTAATGAAAGAAAATGATGAAGAATGATATGAGACATTTCGAGGAAAAGATACTTTTTTTCTGCTTCTGCTGTGCACGATGTCCATAGGGTCACATGCTGCGGAAGTCCCGCTTGCAGGAAATGCGATAGGCAGAAATTACATGTCCCTGAACGGGGGGGGGTGGAACTATATTGTCGAGTACGATTTCGACACCTCGCCGGTGATGAAAGTGCCGGGCGGCTGCAACACGCAGGACGGCAGACTTTTCTTTTATGAAGGATGTGTGTGGTTCAAAAAAGACTTTGAATACCGGAAGAAGGAGGGACAACGGACCGTTTTGTATTTCGGTGCGGTCAATTACGAGGCAATAGTATATGTGAACGAAAAAAAGGTCGGCAGCCATGTCGGATGATTTACGCCCTTCAATTTCGACATCACGGAAGAAGTCTCGGACGGAAAGAACTTCGTGATAGTCAAGGTGGACAACAAACGCATGGCGAAGAATGTGCCGACGCTGTTTTTCGACTGGTGGAACTATGGCGGCATAACACGTGACGTGATGGTGCTGGACGTTCCTGAACGTTATTACGAAGAAAACACGAAAATGCTGGACAGGATCGAGGGTCTTGCAGGTACGACTCCATGGATACTCAAAGATTTCAGTTCTCCTCGGCGTGTTCTGAACGGTGTTCATCGGTCAAAGTCAGCTGACATGTTGTCAGCCGTGTTGTTGAAAGCGGACAGCTATTGTACCTTTACGGACTCCGCGAATGCTTTACCCCATTCGCGGCACAGTCTTTCTGCCTCGGAGTCAGGGGCCCACTTAACTTTCAGGGCCTCGGAGACGATGGTGATGCCTGCCTCATCGAGCCTCTGTTCCAGACGTTTCTCTGCACCTCCGCCCCAGCCGAAACTGCTGAATGCCGCGGCTTTCTTGCCTTTGAAGTGCATCCCGTGGATCATTTCCAGAATGCCGGCCATGGCATAGGAAATGCCCATGTTTATGGTAGGACATCCTGCGAGAACGGCTTTTGAGCGGAAGATCTCAAGGATTATGTCATTTTTGTCATCCTTCGCGGCGTTCATGAGAGTGACGGTCGTGTCCGGAGATGCGGACCTTATCCCTTCGGCTATCGCTTCCGCCATGTGGCGAGTAGCCTGCCACATGGTGTCATATACAATGGCAATCCTGTCTTCCTTGTAGTCCGACGACCATTTCCGGTAGCAATCCATGATCTCGGGAATATGGCTGGTCCATATTGCGCCGTGTGAAGGCGCAACCATTCTCAGAGGGAGGTTCATGCCTGCTATTTCCTCAACTTTCTTTTTAACCATAGGGTTGTAGAGAGTGAGGATATTGGCGTAGTATTTCTCCGCTTCATGAAGCATAACGCTCATGTCAACGCAGTCGTCATAGAGGCTTTCCGTAGCGAAATGCTGCCCGAAGACATCGTTGGAAAACAGAATTTCTTCCTTGTCGGCATACGTCACCATGGTGTCCGGCCAATGGCACATGGGTGCCTCCACAAAATGCAGGGTGTTCTCGCCTATGTTCATGCTGTCTCCTGTCTTCACATTTACGAAGTTCCAGTCCTGGTGATAGAGTCCGCGCAGAATCATCTCGCCTTTCTTGGTACAGTAAACGGGAGTGTCCGGAATCTCCTTCATCAGCGCCGGCAATGCTCCGCTATGGTCGTTTTCGCTGTGGTTCATGACTATGAAGTCGATGTCCTTGAGCTCTATGACCTCTTTGAGGTGAGCGACGAATTCATTGTCATAGGGAGTCCACACCGTGTCTATCAGCACGTTCTTACTGTCGCGTATCAGGTATGAATTATAGCTGGAGCCATGGTCTGTCGAAAGTTCGTCTCCATGGAAACGCTTAAGTTCCCAGTCTATTTTGCCGACCCAGGTGACTTTGTCAGATATTTTCTTGGCCATGGCTGTCTATTCTTCAATTGAGCTGAAACCTTCTTTGCCCACGCTGCATACGTTGCATGAATACTTTTTCATAACTGTAAGAATATCAAGTATTATTCTATTTCTCACGGATCATGGTGATGATCTTCACATCGCTGATCGGACGGTCGAGAGAATCGGTAGGGACTCCCGCAATGGCATCCACGATGTCCTGTCCTTCTATCACTTCACCGAATACCGTGTATTCTCCATCGAGATGAGGAGAGCCTCCTATCGTGGTGTAAATATTCCTCTGCTCTTCGTTGAGGACGAGCGGACAGTCTTTACGCCAGCCGCTGTTGACCTTCTCCACGAGGGAGTCCAGTTGGGCATCAGTGAACTTTCGTCCCATGAACAGGCAGAACTGCGATCCGCTTGAACGTCTTTCGGGATTGTAGGCGTTGTCTTCTCTGGCGGCATTGAGAGCGCCTTTTTTGTGATATGCGTTGGGAAGTATCTCGGCAGGGAGCGTGTATCCTACATCGTTTGCTCCCAGAGGCTGTCCCGGTGCAGCTGTTTTGGAATCGGGGTCACCGAACTGGTCCATGAAGTTGTTGATCACCCTGTGGAAGAGAATGCCATCGTAGAAATGTTCATCGACAAGTTTCAGGAAATTGTCTCTGTGGATGGGGGTTTCGTTGTAGAGTTTGACCTTTACGTCTCCCATGCTTGTCTCTATTTTCACGACAGGCTCCGTTTTTTTGCATGCTGTGAGCAGCAGGGCTGCCGCGGCGATAATGTAGAACGCTTTTTTCATAAAATAGGTTATTGAGTTATTCTGAAAAGTAGGATTCCGCTAATTTACGGAGATTATATCTCATTGCCATGACTTCTCCATATGCTCCTGCGGACCTTATCGCGAGAAAATCGCCTCTTTTGGTCCCCGGCAGGCTTATTTCCTTTCCGAAGCAGTCCGAAGACTCGCAGACTGGTCCCACCACGTCATATTTTTCTTCCGGAAGTTCCGAACTGATATTTTCGATTTTATGTGCGGCCTGGTACAATGCGGGACGTATGAGGTCGTTCATCCCCGCATCCACAATCGCGAATTTCTTCCTGCGGCCTTCTTTTACATAGATTACCCTTGTAATGAGGGAGCCGCATTGGGCCGTGACGGAACGTCCGGGCTCGAAGTGAAGCTCCTGCCCGTCGCGGAGTTCCAGAAATTTATGGAAGGTTGCGAAGTAGGAATCAAAGTCGGCGATGGGGAAGGTGTCGGGACGGGCATAATCAACACCGAGCCCTCCGCCTACGTTTATGGTCTTGATCTTTATCTTTTTCTGTTCCAAAGCTTTCTGGATGTCGTTGATCCTGTTGCATAACTCTCTGAACGGAGAGTTGTCCATGATTTGGGAGCCTATGTGGAAATGCAGTCCTATGAGCTGGATATTGTTCAGTCCCCGCAGTTCTTCAAGTACATTGTCAAGCTCCCACAGACCGATGCCGAATTTGTTCTCTTCGAGTCCGGTAGTTATGTATCTATGGCTGTGGGCATCGATGTTCGGATTGATTCTGAGGGCTATCCGTGCGCTTTTCCCCATCGCTCCTGCAATCGCGTCTATAGCCTTTATTTC
Organism: uncultured Muribaculaceae bacterium; assembly: GCA_964460265.1. Lineage (GTDB taxonomy): Bacteria > Bacteroidota > Bacteroidia > Bacteroidales > UBA932 > Cryptobacteroides. The sequence continues at coordinate 4,871 of CAYWPV010000027.1, forward strand.
CGGCATGGACTCGACATTGAAACAATAAATCCCGGTTTGCAGCGCAAGGGTTATCTCGTCGTCGGTTTTGCCGACTCCGGCATAGACGATGCCAGATGGGTTGAATCCGTTTTCAACAGCAAATCCCACCTCATTGCCGCTTACGCAGTCTATGCCGAGTCCCGCCTTTCGTATCTCTTTAAGAATGACAGGATTGGCATTGGCTTTCATGGCGTAGTGCAAAATGTAGCCGTATTTGTCGTGCGCCTCGACGAGCTTGTCCAGAGTTTTTCGCAGAAGCTGGAGATCATAGTAATAGAAAGGAGTCTTCAGCGAGCGGAACCTTTCCGACGGAAAAACAGTTTTCATGGAATCTATTCGAAAAGGCCGTTGCTCAAAGCCCTGAGCGCGTGGACTTTGTCTTCGCTTTTGACAAGAATGGAGACATTGTGGCTGCTGCCGCCATAGGAAATCATCCTTATGGGAACATCGGAAAGTGCCTGGAATATTTTGGCGGCGTAGCCGTGGCTGTAGGGAGGCAGGTCGCCTACGATGGAAATGATGACCATGTTCTTGTCGACCTCCACCATTCCGTAGCGTTTAAGTTCATCGATGATGTCCTGAAGATGGGCATCGTTGTCTATAGTTACGGAAACCCCGACTTCGGACGTGGAAATCATGTCTATGGAAGTTTTGTAAGTCTCGAAAATTTCAAACACTTTCCGCAGAAATCCATAGGCGAGCAGCATTCGGCTGGAGTGGATTCTGATGGCTGTTATGCCGTCTTTGGCCGCGATCGCCGCTATTCTGTCCCGGAATTGTACCGATGAAATGTTTGTGCCCCTTGCCTTGGGATCCATTGTATTGAGAATCCTGACGGGAACGTTAGCTGCCTTGGCGGGCAGTACGCAGGTCGGGTGCAGGATTTTCGCTCCGAAATATGCAAGCTCCGCAGCTTCGTCAAAGGACAGGTCATAGACAGGCTTGGTGTTGTCGACATACCTGGGGTCGTTGTTGTGCATTCCGTCTATGTCGGTCCAAATCTGTATCTCGTCGGCCTGGATCGCGGCTCCTATCAGAGATGCGCTGTAGTCGCTGCCTCCTCTCTGAAGGTTGTCAACCTCACCGAAGGCGTTTCTGCAGATGAACCCTTGGGTTATATAGACTTCGTATCCCTGGTTTTTGTTCAGGATGTCGAGCAGATGTTTCTGTATGTACTGCTGGTCCGGTTCTCCGTTTTCATCTGTCTTCATGAAGTCCAGGGCAGGGATGAGGAAAGATTTGACCCCCTGTTCGAGCATGTAGAGGTGGAAGAGCCCTGTGGAAAGAAGCTCGCCCTGGGACAGTATGACTTTCTCCTCGAAAGATGTGAATACATCGTGCGTGAAGGAACGTATGTAGTCGAAATGCTCTTTGACAAGGGTATGGCCGCTGGCTCTGAAGTCTTCTTTGTCAAGCAGTTCGTCGACAACCTTGGAGTATTTTTCGTTCAGTTTTCCGATTATTTCCCTCGCTCCGTCCTTGTTCTTGATTGCGAGATAGTTGGATATTTCCACCAAGCTGTTAGTGGTGCCGGACATGGCCGACAGGACCACGAGATTCGCATGTCCGTCGAGCACGAGCCCGGCCACACCTTTCATCCGTTGGGCGCTGCCTACCGAGGTGCCCCCGAATTTCATGACTTTCATACTTCAGTTCGTTTTTAATAAAACATCTTGAAAGATATTTATTTTTTGTAAATTTACAGCTCATTTAAAGAAAAATATGACAGAATCCAATCTTTCGCTCGACCATATCTACAGAGCCTCGCATATTCTGAAAGGTGTGATACGGCCTACAAATCTCATTCAGACTGAGTCTTTGGGCATACCTCTTTATCTGAAGCCTGAGAATCTGCAAGTTACGGGGTCTTTCAAAGTCAGGGGAGCAGGGTATATGATATCGCAGCTTTCTCCTGAAGAAAGGTCTAAGGGCGTTATTGCCTGCTCTGCGGGGAATCATGCGCAAGGTGTGGCGCTGGCGGCAAAGAAGTACGGGATAAAAGCGACGATCTGCCTTCCGGAAGGAGCTCCCATTTCCAAGGTGGAGGCAACCAGAAGCTACGGCGCGGATATCTGCCTTGTGCCGGGAGTTTATGACGATGCATATAATTATGCTCTGAAACTTAGGGACGAGAAAGGTCTGACTTTCGTCCACCCTTTCGACAATCCGCTTGTGATAGCCGGTCAGGGAACCATAGGATTGGAGATACTGGATGAACTTCCGGATGTAGACCAGATTATAGTGCCTGTAGGCGGCGGCGGACTTGCGAGCGGTGTGGCTTATGCCGTCAAGCAGCTCAATCCTGAGGTTAAAGTGTATGGCGTTCAGGCCGAAGGCGCTCCCAGCATGGTGAACAGCGTCCATGACCACAAGATCGAATGTCTTGATGAGGTCCACACGATTGCCGACGGCATAGCGGTGAAGCAGCCGGGAGTGAATACTTTCAGGCTATGCAATGAACTTCTTGACGGCATGGTGACGGTTACCGAAGACGAGATCTGTGCGGCTATCCTGTGGCTTCTTGAAAAACGCAAGCTCATAGCGGAAGGGGCAGGCGCGGTGTCGGTGGCGGCCGCAATGTTCGGCAAGGTGCCGTGCCACGACAAGAAAACAGCCTGCATAGTCAGCGGAGGCAACATTGACGTTAACTTCCTCAACAGAATAGTCAACAGAGGATTGGAGAAGAGCGGCAGAATGTGCATGCTTACCATCGAACTTCCTGACAAACCTGGCGAACTGCTTGAAGTGGCAAGAATAATCGCTTCGCTTGGGGCCAACATCACCGCTTTGCAGCATGAAAGGACTGCGGATACTACTGATGTTACCGCCTGCTTCCTGCGTGTTATGATGGAAACGCGCAATCACGAGCATTGTGACCAGATACGGAAAGCTCTTGTGGACAGAGGGTTTATCATCAGGACGGAGAGAGTTTAGCTATTGTACGGCTATTCTAAAGCAGCGAGCTGTTGAATCCTATGCCGTTTGCAAAGTCTGTCCAGGCTTTCAGATAGGATTTGCTGATCCTGTCATATTCTTCCCGGCTCATCCCGTAAAGAATTGATGAGTCTTTCCAGTTTTCGTATTCGCCGAGTATGAACGGAAGTTCCATGCAATGGCAGCTGCCGAGGGGGCTGCCGGCCGGATGTCTGTCAATCAGGTAGGTGGTTACTTGTACTCCTCCGGCTTTCAGCGCCCTGACGTAAAGATCTGTCGGTGAGGTGAAAATGCTGTCGGTAAAATGATGCTCGATCTTCTTTCCCAGAGGAGAGCGAACGGCGCGTCCGATTATCCGATATATGTACGGTGCGGTTTCCTCGGCAGTATGTCCTATGACAAGTTCCGGAGCGAAGTCCTTTGAGTCCGGAGGAAGCAATCCTTTCTTTACGGGCATGAATCTCATTTTCATCCTGTTTTTTGTGAAATGTGACTGGGCCGTCAGCATCTCTTCCACGGAGGCGTCAAATATGGTTTTTCCCGTTTCTTTTTCCAGTCTGCGGATGAACTTCCGGCTTGTTCTTTCGGCCTCCTCTTCAGAATTCGTCAGACCCAGGGGAGGGCTTTGCAGAATTGCCCTGCGGAAGAACGGATTCTTTTCGCTGATCAGGCAGGCGATGGAATATGCTCCGGCAGATTGGCCGAAGAGGCAGACGTTGTCGGGATCCCCTCCGAAACGGCTTATGTTTTCCTTTATCCAGAGAAGGGCTTTGCGCTGGTCGTCAAGTCCGAGATTGCCTATCTTTTTTTCCGCGTCCCAAAGATATCCGAAGACTCCGAGCCTATAGGATATTTTCACGACCACGAGGTTTCCTGTTCTTGAGAGTCTTTCTCCGCTGTAACGTCTTTCCTCACTGCCGCCTACGAGGAATGACCCTCCGTGGATCCATACCATGACGGGGAGGTTATGTGCATTTTCCGGGGTGTATATGGTGAGACAGAGTCTGTTTTCGTCCATTTCCGGTACATCTCCGTGTCCGGCTGCGGAAGAACGTACCCTTAGCGGCTGTGGGAGGATGGTCCCGTAGCTGTTTTCTTCTCCGCTGTCTTTATCCGACCGGACAAGTTCCGCTTTTTCAAAGCGTCTGCAGCGGGCGAAAGTAATACCTCGGAAAATCCTTACTTCCATGTGGTCTGACGTATGGGAAAGCTACTGCGGGATTCCGGTCGGGGATGTTTCCGTACCATCCTCGGATACCGATATTATTTTATCGACGACATAGGTCGTTTTTCCTCTCCATGGCAGGACGCCTTTGTAATGTTTGTAGTGCAGCTGTACCGTTCTGCCTCCCATCTGAAGCAGGGCATCGGCTATTTCAGGATTCTTTACGGAGAAGTAAAGGGTGTATGATTCGACCAAAGCGCCGCTGTTCTTGCCTCCGCGGAGTCCTGCCTGGATGATGGTCCCTTCGTAGGTTTTGAAAACAAAACCTTTGAGTGCGAACTGGTTAAGCTCTCCGGACTTGATGCCTTCGGAATAGACAAAGAAAAATTTGAAGTAGATGAGTCCGCTCAGTACCAGTACGGCCGCCAGAGTGATGAGGGAAAGAACTTTCGTTTTGGCTTTCATTGCGCTTCGGTATTAAAAAAGACGGCTGAAACCCCTCAACCGTCCCTGTTCATCAGGCAGTGTTTCCACCACCTTTGTACTGGGTAGGAGAATCGAACTCCTATTGCGAGATTGAGAATCTCGAGTACTAACCGTTATACGAACCCAGCATTTCCGATGTAGGCTGCAAAGATAGGCAAATTTCATGAGTCTACAAATAATTTCTTAAATTTGTTCTCTGAAATACAATAATGAAATGGCGCTTATCAAATCAATATCCGGGATACGCGGCACTATAGGCGGCGAACCCGGGAATTCTCTTACTCCCGTCGATATAATACGGTTTACCTATGCATATTGCGTGTGCATGAAACGCCGGCGGAACAAAGATGAAGGGGCGAGGTACAAGGTGGTGGTGGGCAAGGATGCCCGCATTTCCGGAGAGATGGTCGAGGATCTGGTAGCGGGAACTTTACTTTCATGCGGGGTTGACGTAGTAAAAGCCGGATTTGCTTCTACTCCCACGACGGAACTTGCGGTGACGTTGAGCGAAGCCGACGGCGGCATCATCATCACCGCATCCCATAATCCGCGCGACTGGAATGCGTTGAAACTGTTGAATGAAAAGGGCGAGTTCCTCAATGCCGAAGAAGGTGCCGAGATACTGGCCTGCGCGGAGAAGGGCAATTTCTCTTTTGCCGGGGTTGACTCTCTCGGCGTTGTCGAAGAACATGATTTTACGGATGAACATATCGATAAAGTCCTTGATTTGGAATACGTCGATGTCGAGGCCATAAAGAAAGCCGGATTCAAAGTAGTGTTGGATGCAGTGAATTCGGTAGGCGGAATCATCATGCCCCGTCTTCTCAGGAGGCTCGGTGTTGAATGTGTAAAGATTAATTGCGAGCCGACAGGTGAGTTTGCACACAATCCCGAACCTCTTCCCCGGAATCTTGTACAGTTGTCGGAAACTGTGGTCAAGGAGCGTGCCGACCTGGGCATATCCGTAGATCCCGATGTAGACCGGCTTGCTTTCATTTGCGAAAACGGAGAGCCTTTCGTGGAGGAGTATACTCTTGTAAGCGTGGCGGACTATATCTTTTCCAAACTGAAGGAAAAGTCCGATCGTGATGGCGTTTCCATGGATGAGGCCGCTTTTCCATACAGGGCCGTTTCATGTTCCAACCTATCGTCTTCCAGGGCGTTGCGTGACGTCACGGAAAGGTGGGGAGGACGTTATGTCGCCTCTGCCGTAGGGGAAGTGAACGTCACCGCCTTGATGAAGGAAAGCAAAGCCGTGATCGGAGGTGAGGGGAACGGAGGAGTCATATATCCTGCCTGCCATTACGGGCGTGACGCGATGGTCGGGGTGGCTCTATTTCTCAGTAACCTTGCGGAAAAGAAAATGAAGGTTTCTGAGATGAAGGCCGGGTATCCTCAGTACCATATAGTGAAAAACAAAATAAGCGTTTCGGACAAGAGCCTTATAGACAGAATATTGGACGAAATGAAGAAGAAGTTTTCCTCCTATGATGTGAATGATGCGGACGGAGTGAAAATCAGCTTCGAGCGGGAACGCAAGTGGGTTCATCTGCGCAGGTCCAACACCGAGCCCATAATCCGGATCTATGCCGAAGCCCCTTCGGAAAAAGATGCCGAGGCTCTGGCGAATGAAATCGTTGCCTTGGCACATGTGATAATCAGCGGCAGGTAGGCACATGTTTTCATTCAGAACATCTCCTTTGGAGTCCCAGTTCGACAAGGCCCTTCATGAAGGAAAGGTCGGATGCTTCTGTACGCAAAGTTGTTGGGACAGCGGTAGCGGACGCTATGTCTACGACATTTTCCGGGAAAGGGGGAATCTTCGCGAACTTATGATGCCCGACGATTCCGGAGATGTATCATCGGCCGGACACATCAGTTTCAGTGCGGAGCGTTTGAGGGGACTCAGCGCCGTGGTGGTGGAAATACAGGATGTCGGATCGAGGTATTTCGCCTACAGCAGAGATGTGTTCAGACTGATGAACGTGTTGAATGAGATGGGGGAGGATGCTCCAGCTCTATATGTAGTGGATCATATCAATCCTGCGGGGCGCTATGTGGAAGGTTCCATGCCGGACGGAGATGCGGAAGAATTTGTTCCCAAAATTGCCCACAGGCACGGACTTACGCTGGGGGAATTGTGCAATCTGTATTCCAATGAGATAGATGCCGCTTTTTCTTTGCATCTGATTTCATGTGCCGCATCCGACTCCAACAGGGAGCTTCTGCCGTGGGCGATACCTCCTTCACCGGATATTTCAGGCATGTTTTCATGCTACATGTATAGCGGCGGAGCATTATGGGGAGGGACAAATGTCTCATCCGGGCTCGGTACTTCCCGTCCGTATGAGTTCATCGGGGCTCCTTTTGTCAAGCCCTCCGCCATCGGCGTTCCTTTCCCGGAAGGCGTTCTCATGCGTCCCTGTCATTTTACCCCTGCTTCCGGGATGTATGCCGGAATGAAATGCGGTGGCTACCAGATTATGCTTCTTCCGGGTGCCGAATATCATTCCCTGCTTCATACATTACAGCTTGTCAGATACTTCCGAGAGACGTATCCTGAATTCAGAATCGGGGATGCCTTCTTCCTCAGACTTTCAGATCCGGTCCTTGCCGGCTATGTAGAAGGGAACATCTCTTTTCATGATGCCAGAGAGCATGTCAAGACCGAAGAGCAGAAATGGATAAGAAAGGCCAGACGCTTCTGCCTGTATGACGACCCTCCTGTAAGAATAAAGAAATAAATTTTGTTTTTCGTCCGATAGAGCTTATCTTTGTAAGTCTATACAATAGAAACTATATAGTAAACTTAAATATTTAAGCAATGAAAAAAGGAATCCATCCCGAAACCTACCGTCTTGTAGCTTTCAAGGATATGTCGAACGACACGGTTTTCATTACCCGTTCTTGCGCCAACACAAAGGAGACGCTTGAAGTTGACGGTGTTGAGTATCCTGTCGTCAAGGTCGAGATTTCCAACACTTCTCATCCTTTCTATACCGGTAAAGTCAAGCTTGTCGATACTGCCGGTCGAGTTGACAAATTCTATCAGAGATACAAGAGCAGACAGAAATAAATATCTGCCACATATAATAGGAAAACAAGAGGAGATGCCGTCCGGCATTTCCTCTTTTGCTTTAGCTGCCAAGCAGGACCGACCTGCCGGTGTGTGGGCGCATAATACGTATGGGCGCATAAACACGCATAAACATGTTAAAAGGCCGGTCTTGAACGGCCGGCCTTTGACATAGTGGCATATATAGATGATCTGATTTTATACCATGAGAGCTCCGACAAGTCCGAGAATGGCGTAGAATTCAGGAAGGGCGCAGTAAATGAGGGTGTTCGTGAACACGTTGTGTCCCTGGCTGATTCCGACTATGCCGTTGGCTGCAACCTGTCCCTGACGGATAGCGGAGAGCATGCATACGAGTCCTACGCAAAGTCCTACGGCAAATACTATGACACCGTTCTGAGCCGGATCAGACGTAACTTTGCTCAGCATCATGAAGAACGCTACGAAGCCGTAGATACCCTGTGTTGCGGGAAGTGCGGAAAGAACCATGTAGTTTCCGGAGCCTTCCGGCTTAACTTTCAGAGCCCCTTCCGCAGCGTTGCCTGCGAGAGTTGTGCCTATGACACTTCCGATGCCTGCGAGACTCAAAACGAGGCCGAGACCGAGATAACCGAGTAATGTGCTTAACATAAGTTTAATTATTTTGTGTTTTTATTGTTATTCTTTATTTACCAGAGGGTTATAGTTTCTTCCGCTGGTTTCGTAACCTGAATTCTTGAAAAATTCAAGGAAATTAAGTCTAAGAGGATGGACAAAGGCTCCCAACGCAGCCATTGCCATGTTCAGAACATGTCCTACCAATACAATGAGCAGGAAGGCAATCCATCCGCCGATTCCTTTGTCACCGAGAGCCATGACTCCGAGGCTGTTGAAAGCTTGGCCGAGCATTGCTCCGGCAAGCCCGAGGGCATAGAGACGGAGGTAGCTGAGTACGTCTCCAAGCAGTCCGGTGGCAGTGTTGTATGTCTCCCACAGACCCGTACCGAAGTTCGCGAGGGGATTGCGGTGGATATCGTTGAAAACGAATATGCCCAGTGCTGAAATACAGCCCAGAACAATGATCACCCATTTTGTTACGGCTTTGTCAAGCGCACCTGTCAGTGCAATGCCGCCTACGGTTACTCCGCCTACGATGAGCAGAGTCCAACCCCATGTACCCAAGCTGTTCACGAATCCTTTCTGCTTTGTAGCGTTGATCGCCTTTACGACGAAAGCTACGCAAAGGTGGAAAATACCCACAAGTATTGCAAGCACCATAGTACCGTCATAACCCATTATCTTGGACGGCAGCATGAACTTCTTGACTGTGTCGGGGATGCATTTCCAAGTGAGCAGGTCTATGGAGAAGAAGGTATGGAAGAACAGTCCTATGACTATCGTACCTGCTCCAAGTGTCATCACAAGAGATGCAATATCCTTGGTGCTCCGTGATTTGCGCATGGCCAGTCCGATCAGCAGCAAAACCAGTCCGTAACCGGCGTCACCCATGCAGAACGCAAAGAAGAGAAGGAAGAAAACTGATATGAACGGAGTCGGATCGAATCCGTTGTATTCCGGTCTTCCGTACATGTCGGTCAGGACCGTGAACATTCCGGTGAACGCGTTGTTCTTCAGCTTGATGGGAGGATTGTCCTCGACTCTTGCTGCGGATTTGTACCATAAGATGTCGGAGGAATTGAATTCCGTTTCAAGTCTCTCGTCCTCTTCCACAGGCGCGAATCCTTCCATTATGCAGATGTGGTTTTCCACAGTCTTGTCCGCTCCTTCATCGGCCAGATACCGGTCGAACTCTTCCATCGTACGGGCGTATTCTTTGTCCAGCGCCTCTCCGAAAGATTTAAGTCCTGTAAGTCTGGCTTTTGTTTCCTGTGCTTCCGCACGCAGTTCGGACAACTCGTTTTCCGCTTCGATGCAGTCTCCGGCAGGGGCCTGTATTTCTTTGACTGGAAAGCTGTATGAGGGATCGTCGGAAATCGTCACGAACCATACATCCTTGCCGTCATCCTTGATGACTTGAAGCGGTACCATGGATTCCCAGTCTTTTGAAAAAGCCTTCTCAGGTTCACGGTACCAACGTATCCGGTATCCTCTTTTCTCCAGATCATCAAGCTTTTCCTTGTCAAAGCCTCCCCATGGTTTCCGTTCCTCAACGGCACGTTCCGTATCGCTGATTCTCTTTTCCAGATCTTCAAGTTCGGCTTTTGCGGAGAAGAACTCTTCGGCCGGATTGTCCGTGATGACCTTGGCGGCTTTTATGCCCTCGAAGTCTACATGAGACAGCTGTTCTCTGGCCTCCCTTAGTCTTTCCGCCTTGGAAAGCAGCGTGGACGATTTCTCATCCACCGGTTTGACAGACCTCGTGACGTCCACCACCCCGAGTTCCTGAAGCTTGCGGAGAAAAGCTTCCTGTTCTCCGTTCAGGAGAATGAAGTTATATCTTGTCATCCTGTCGATCATGACGCTTCCTCCTCTGTTTCTTCTTCCTCATGGCGGCTCTTTACGATTTTTGAAGATGCCTTGCTCAGGTTTTCTTCATCCTCCATGTAGCGTTTGATTTTTCTGATGGCCTCCTTATATCCGGGAATCTGGACTTTCTCATAAAGATTGACTTTCTGAGTTGTCTTTTTTCTCTGGAATTCAAGAATACGGCTTCTTTCCATATATACTTCGGATTCGATTCCGAGCTTGGACAAATCTTTCAGTATGCTTACCCCGTCTGCGAACCATGCCGGCTTGACGAAGGCGTTGAAAGGCTTTATCTCATAGTGGATTTCTCCCAGTGCGGGAGTTTTCACGCCCGCCACTTTGGCCGTGTACAGATCTACATCGGTTATGGAGACAAGTCCGGGCTCGAATTCGTTCCAGAGAGCTGAAAGATAGTCGTATTTCTTCATGGCGGCCTCCAGTTCTTTCTCAACACGCCCCGACTCTTCCTTGGCTTTGCGTACTTCAAGCCTGAGGGCAGACTCCTTATTCTGTAAGGTAGGCAATGCCTTCTGCCTGATCTTCAGCTGTTTGCCTAGATTCGTCAGAGATGTTTTATTATATTGGAACTTTATAGCCATTATTATTTACCTTTCCAGTATTTGTCTATCAGAGACTGTTTTATGCCGGTTTCAGCTTTGGTGAAATACTTCCCGAAGAGTTCCCAGGCCTTGTCGAGCATCTCGGTAATGGAAATGTTGACCTCGATGGAAAGCAGCTCCGTTGCGTATTCTTTGGCGTACGCCAGACATCTGTGATCGTAGTCGCTTAGGTCGAATCCGTTTTCGAGTTTGGTTTTCGCATTCTGAGCATCGGCATATAGCCGTACGCCTGCGTTCATGACCTGGCTGTGATCCTCCCTTGTCTTCTTTCCCTGGACGTGTTGTTTGAGTCGGGAAAGGGAACGGAAAGGGTCCACGATGACTTTTCCTGAATCGGAATCTGTCCTGAGGAAGAGCTGTCCTTCAGTGATGTATCCTGTGTTGTCCGGGATGGCGTGGGTGATGTCACCGTCGTTCAAGGTCGTTACCGCTATGATGGTGATTGAACCGCCGGTAGGCAGCTGCACGGCCTTCTCGTAGATTTTTGCAAGGTCCGAATAGAGCGAGCCCGGCATGGAATCCTTTGAAGGGATCTGATCCATACGGTTTGACACTATGGAAAGCGCATCGGCGTACAGCGTCATGTCTGTCAGGAGAACCAGCACTTTCTGGTTCAGATCCGCGGCGAAATATTCGGCTGCTGTCAGGGCCATGTCAGGAATCAGAAGGCGCTCGACAGGCGGATCCTCGGTGGTGTTGACGAAGCTGATGATTTTGTCCAGAACGCCTGCCGATTCAAAGGAATGTCTGAAGAAGAGATAGTCATCGTTCGTCAGCCCCATCCCTCCCAGGATAATCTTGTCCACGTACGCTCTCAGAGCTACGTCCGCCATTACCTGGTTGTAAGGCTGATCCGGGTCTGCAAAGAAAGGAATTTTCTGTCCGGAAACGATGGTATTGTTGAGATCTATGCCTGCGATACCTGTAGGGATCAGTTCCGAAGGTTCGCGCCTTTTGTACGGGTTTACCGACGGACCTCCGATTTCACGGACTTTTCCTTCGATTTCCGGGCCTCCGTCGATAGGATGTCCGTATGCGTCGAAGAAGCGTCCTGAAAGCTGTTCGCTTACCTTTATGGTCGGAGCCTCTCCAAGAAAGGTCACTTCTGCATTTGTAGGAATGCCTTCAGTGCCGGAAAAAATCTGAAGGGTGACTTTGTCCCCCTTGGTTCTTACAACCTGCGCAAGTCTTCCGTCCACGACGGCAAGCTCATCGTTCGCGACATTTTTCGCCTTTAGCGTTACCGTGGCCTTCGTGATGGCGTCAAGCTGCGTATATACTCTCTGGTATGCCTTATTTGCCATATTTATCAATCAATTTGTTGAGCTCGTCGAGGTAAGCGTTGAACTTCTCGCTTTTGAACTCTGTATAATTCATCTGACGGATGTCGTTGATGATTTCTTTGTATACGTCACGGCACTGCTCGTAGTTCTCAAAGCTGAATTCTTTGTCACAGATGCCCAGAAGAAGGTTTAGCATGTATTTCTGACGCTCGATAGGGCAGAGTGAATCCACCGGGTCGAATGCGTCCTGCTGGAGGAAGCAATAGTCCACAAGTTCCGATTTCCAGAAAGTCTCGTGGTAGCTGACAGGAACGCCGTCATCACCGAGAATGTTGATCTGGTCATTGGCCTCGCGACCTCTCAGGACTATGTTCTTGGCTATGCGGATTTTCTCCACCCATCCGTCTTCCACCTTGTCGTTGAGGTACTTGACGATTTCCGGATACTCCAGATACTTCGAATATGATTCGATGGGGTTGACCGCAGGATATCTCTTCTGGTCCGCTCTGCTCTGTTCCAGAGCGTAGAAGCATCTCGCCGCTTTCTTTGTGGATTCCGTCACCGGCTCCTTGAGGTTTCCTCCGGCAGGAGAAACTGTTCCTATGAAGGTTACAGCTCCTCGTTTCCCGTTGTTTAGTATGACCATTCCTGCTCTCGCATAGAAACTGGAGATGATGGATGACAAGTCGACAGGGAAGGCATCGGCTCCCGGCAACTCTTCAAGTCTGTTGGACATCTCCCGGAGCGCCTGAGCCCATCGTGAAGTGGAGTCCGCGAGAAGAAGGCAGCGGAGGCCCATGGCCCTGTAATATTCACAGATGGTCATGGCAGTATATACTGACGCTTCTCGGGCTGCCACAGGCATGTTTGACGTGTTGCAGACGATGGTCGTTCTTTCCATAAGATGTCTTCCGGTGTGCGGGTCAATGAGTTCAGGGAATTCAGTGAATATTTCCACGACCTCGTTTGCACGCTCTCCGCAGGCTGCCATCACTATTACGTCCGCTTCGCCCTGCTTTGCTATGGCGTGTTGCAGCACTGTCTTTCCGCAGCCGAAAGGACCGGGGATGAATCCTGTTCCTCCTTCTGCAATCGGATCGAAGGAGTCGATTACCCTTACTCCGGTCTCCATTATCCTGTCCGGCCTTGGTTTCTCCTTATATGCTTTTACGGCGACTTTTACCGGCCATTTCTGGGTCATGGTAACGTTTACGTCGTTCCCTTCCTGATCGGTAAGGACGGCGATGACGGTATCTACGTTGTACTGCCCGGCCTCTACGACGGATTTTACCGTATATTCACCCTTGAAAGAAAAGGGTACCATGATTTTGTGGGGAAGCCAGCCCTCTTTCACTTCTCCGAGCCAGTCGGCGGCGATGACTTTGTCACCGGCTTTGGCGATAGGCGTGAAATCCCATAGTTTTTTTCTGTCAAGAGGATCAGTGTATTCTCCCCGTTTGAGAAAGATGCCCTGCATGGTGGTGAGGTCGTTCTGAAGACCGTCATAGACGCTGGAAAGAAGACCGGGCCCGAGGGTGACCTCAAGCATCCTTCCTTCAAACTCCACTTTGTCTCCGTTTTTAAGACCTCTTGTGCTTTCGAACACCTGTACCTGAGCGTACTTTCCGTTCACTTTGATGACTTCGGCCATGAGGTCGGTTCCGCCGAGGTTTATGTAGCAGATTTCGTTTTCAGCTACAGGACCTTCGGTAAGGACCGTCACCAGGTTGGAAACTATGCCCGTTACAATTCCTGTGGATTTAGAGTTCATATCTTATTATGTTGTTATTCATTGTATTTGACACCGGAATATGTCCCCCGAACTTCTGAAACAAGTTTTCTGAACATCTCGCGCCCTGTCTTTTCGTCAAGCTTAAGCCATCGTCCGATAATGTACAGCCGGGCTATGAAACCAAGGATTGCGTCTATGTCGAAATAATCGAAGAGTGTTATGGAATCGATTGTTTCCCACATCAGGTTATCGATGTTCCTTTCTCTTTCAAGAATGTCGTTTGAGGTGAACACCGAATCAAGCTTTTCCTTCTCTTCCGGCTTGCATTCAGGGTCGGCGAAGATGTCCTGATTCTCATCTCTTCCAAGCGCGGTGTTCAGGTAGCGAACCTTTGCGTTGCGCATCTTGAGGTCGAAAGTGAAGTATTCTCGTATAAACTTGTTTTTGGACGCCAGAGCCTTGTCATAGAATTCCTTCCCGAGTTTCGAGTTATCGTGTCCGTCCTCAAGCAAGTCTATCAGCTCGTTGTCCTTTTTGGAGCATTGCTGGCGTATCTGCGAGACAATCTCGTTACAGTCAATGCCTTTGGATGCTTTCCAATCCTTTGACAGGACCGGAAGGGAAGCTATTATGTACTCGTAATTGTTCATGACGGGAGCAGCTTGTTACTCTCCGAAGAGGAACTTTTTCGTTGCTGGTCTCATGTATTCCGATATGAGGCTCTTCATCGTTTCATCTGTCATGCTGATGAAGTATCCGCCGTCCTTGGGCCCGATTATGAATCCTCCGTTTATTTTCTTGGAGTATTCAGCCTCCACGCCTTTATTCAGAATGGTCCCGAGCTCTTTGCTGACGAAAGTCCCGAGCTTGTCTTTCATGGCCTCAGGCAGAATTATGCTGAGCTCGGCCGCTTCGTCCGTGCTGAATTTGCGTGCTATCTCGGTGATTATCCCTTTTACATATTCTTCCGACTGGAAAGCCTCGTTCACTTTTGAATCTACGGCTTTGGTGATTATCAGATTCTCAATATCGTTCTTTGTGGCCTGTATGGATTGCGAGGAGGCCATTTTGATATCGTTGCTGACCTTGGCTGAAAGTTCTTCGGCATCTTTCCTGGCTTTGTCCAGAATAGCGGAGGCCTCTTTCCTGGCGTCTTCGACTATCGCGGAAGCCTTTTCTTTTGCCTGTGCGAGAAGGGCTTCCCCTTCCGCTTTTCCTTTAGACAGACCTTCATTGTAG
>CAYWPV010000028.1:0-19316 GCA_964460265.1 uncultured Muribaculaceae bacterium
CTCTCACGATGACATCCAGAACAGCGCTCCCGTCATGGGCCGATGTGTCCGCCTCGAAGAAATAATTGTTCTTTGAAAAATCGTAATATCCGTTCTGCTTCAGATGCGAGGCGGATCTTTCGGATTCTTTCTCAAGTGCAGATTCGGACAGGTAATCCCCTCTTTTGACGCTTACGTATGCCGTGTCGGACAGAAAATCTTCTGCGAATCCGCCTCTTTCAGGCAGTAAAAAGTTTATTTCGCTTATCTTGTACCGCTTCCCTATCGTTATGTTGTATATCGCCTTGACCTTCTTTTTCCTTATGGACACGCCGGTCTCTACATCAGAGCCGTAATATCCTATGTATTCAAGATGGTTTTTGATGTTTTCAGCCGATGCATCAAGCATCTCCGAGTCATAAATGACGGGAGCGTCCCCTATTTTCCTGAGGAAACGGCCGAAAGCACCGTTCCCTTTTCCCCAGTTGTAAACACAGAGGAAAGGATTCCATGAATTTGGCTTCTGCTTTATGTATGAATTGAGTTCATTCGGATTGAACGATTTGTCGTTCAATATGTTGACCTCGTTTGAAGTGAGCCTGTACTCCCCTTCCTCCAGTACCCTCGTCGTACTGCAGGAAAAAAATGCCGCAAGGGCCGTGAACAGAAAAAAGATGTTAAGGAGTCTGCCTTTCATACAGGTAGGGCAAATTTACTCTTAACAAACTGATTCTCCAAAAACTGCATGTCATATTTTATGTTCATTTCCGCAGGCAGAAGGCGGTTAGTTGAAGCCGTTTGTATTATCTTTGTCTTAAGATTAAAATGACAAAAGCCCATGCCATCCATATCTGCAAATCAGATAAAACTTATAAAATCGTTGTCTGACAAAAAATACAGAGATAAATATGGCCTTTTCGTCGTGGAAGGAGAAAAGCTTGTGGCAGAAGCCGAGGCTTCCGATTTCAAGATAGAGGAGGTTTTCTACAAAGAAGAAATAGGAGAAAAGGCTATGGAGCGGATAAGCTCCCTTTCCTCTCCTTCTCCCGTTCTTGCTGTCGTGAGGAAGCGGGAATGCAGGTACGGTGGAAACGGACAGCTCACGGCCGGTCTGTATCTGGCTCTTGACGGAATAAAAGATCCGGGCAACATGGGTACCATGATACGTCTTGCTGACTGGTTCGGCATAAAGACTGTTTATGCCGCAGACGGTTCGGTGGACATCTACAACCCCAAGGTTGTGCAGGCCACAATGGGGGCGCTTTTCAGAACTGATTTCATGTACACCGATTTGACGGACCTGTGCTCCAGGACAGCCGCCGGCGGAGGAACGGTTTACGGGACATTCCTGTCGGGCAGGAACATCTATGAGTCCGATCTTGAGACCGGAGCCGTTTCGCCCGTGATGATAGTGATAGGAAACGAGTCCGACGGCATATCGGACAGAGTGGCGTCCGTGGTCAGCGAACGCATTTCCATACCGTCCTTCCATGAAGGAAGGCCGGGGGCAGAGTCTCTGAATGCGGCGGTTGCCGCCGCTGTTACCGTGTCCGAATTCAGAAGAAGGACCATTTGAAGCAATAACCTGTAATCAACGTATGAGATGAGCGATTTACCCGTGTTTTCAACTAAGACCTACGAGTCTTTGATGCAGTATCGCATAAAGAAAGTTATGATGATATGCAGCAACTATGACGAGTTCATAATGGAGGAAGACGGTCGTATAGAGGCGCGCATAGCGAAGGAATACATGGATCTGAACATATCCAATCCTCCTTCTTTCATATGGTCCAACACGGTGGAATCGGCCCGTGCGCTTCTGGAGTCCGATCCGGGCATCGACATGGTCATATGCATGTACAATGAGCACGACAGGGACATATTCCCTTTCGCGGCGGAACTTAAGAAGCACGGCAGGGACATCCCTTTCGTCCTGCTCATCCACTATTCGCGCGAAATACGCAAGAAGGTGACGTCCAAGTTTGATCTGGGCATAGACTATCTTTTCAGCTGGCATGGAAATGCAGACCTTATCCTTGCCATCATCAAGCTATATGAGGATAGCAGAAATGCAGACAATGACATATTGAATGTAGGAGTGCAGGCTTTGCTTCTGGCGGAGGATTCAATTCGCTACTATTCAACATATTTGCCTGAACTATATAAACTTGTTCTTACCCAAAGCAACGAGTTCCTGAAGGAGACGCTGAACGAGGATCAGAAGAAAAACAGGAAGCGCTCCAGGCCAAAGATTCTTCTTGCGCGATGCTACAGCGAAGCCGTAGATACCTACGACAAGTACAAGGGCAATTTTCTCGGCGTCATAACCGATGTGGGGATGATAGAGCATATAGGAGACCCTACCAGCAGCGAAAATCATATCGCCGGATTTGAACTTGTGCGTTATATAAGGAATGATAATCCGTTGATGCCCATATTGATGCAGTCCTCTCAGGGGGAACTCGAAAAAGATGCTCACGAGATTAATGTCGGATTTCTGAAGAAATACTCGCGGACACTGTTCATACAGCTGTCCGATTACCTCCGCAATGAATTCGGTTTCGGAGATTTCGTTTTCAGAGACGGGGACGGCCGGGAATACGGCCGGGCTTCCAGTCTTGTGGAATTGAATTCTATCTTGGATGCCGTGCCGGACGAGATACTGGTGAGCAACACATCCCGCAACATGTTTTCCAAATGGTTCTTTGCCAGAGGGCTGTTCGGACTCGGGATGCGTTTCCGTGCCGAGCATCACATCGTTGCCGCTGAGGCCAGGGCGTTCATAAAAGAGCAGATTTATGCATACCATAAGTCGATAGGGCGCGGTATCATAGCTCAGTTCAGTGCTGGCAATTATGCAGACTATATACGTTTCGCACGGCTGGGAGACGGTTCCATTGGCGGAAAGGCAAGAGGACTGGCCTTCCTGAACAGACTTGTGCAGAAATATTCTCTTTTTCATGCTTATGAGGGAATATCCATCTCCATACCGCGGATGATAGTCTTAACCTCGGACTACTTCGATGAATTCATACAGGAGAACGGTCTCCAATACATAATCGATTCGGAACTGACGGATGATGAAATCCTGTCAGAGTTCGTTGCTTCCCGTCTGCCGGAAGCTCTGATTTCTGAGCTGAGGGTTTATCTCGGGACAGTCCGCGGCCCTTTGGCGGTAAGATCCAGCTCCAAACTGGAAGACAGCAATTATCAGCCGTTTGCGGGAGTCTATTCTACCTATATGATTCCGTACATTGAGAATACTGACCGTATGCTCAGAATACTGGACAAAGCCATTAAGAGCGTTTACGCATCAACTTTCTACAATGGAAGCAGAACGTACATCCACTCCACCGGCAATCTTCAGAGCGAGGAACAGATGTCGGTGATAATCCAGGATATCTGCGGTTCCGTTCACGGCGGTCTTTTCTATCCGATGATGTCAGGTGTGGCAAGAAGCGTGAATTACTATCCCATAGAAGGAGAAGTTGCCGACGAAGGGGTTGTGAACGTGGTCTTCGGCCTCGGCAAGGCGGTCGTGGACGGAGACAGGACATTGAGGTTGAATCCTCAGTACCCCGGAAAAATAATGCAGCTTTCACGTACTGATCTTGCCATGCGCAGCACACAAAACATGATGTATGCGCTGGATCTGCGGCCGGGAGCTTTCAAGATATCGAAAAATGACAGCGTTAACCTTGTGAATATACCGGTTACGGAAGCGTTGGAACAGTGCAGTTACCGTAATCTGGTGTTTTCAACCTATGATTTCTCAAATGACATGATTGTGCCCGGAACTGATGCCGAAGGACCGCGCATAGTGACCTACGATGCCATTTTCAGATATGGCAAATATCCTGTCGCCAAGGCTCTTGGCGATATCCTCAGGATATGCCGCAATGAATTGATGGGAGATGTTGAGCTTGAATTCGCGGCGGATCTGCGCTCGGACGGACGTCTGGCTCTGAAATTGCTGCAGGTGCGGCCGGTAGGAGAATACGGACTATATGACGAAGTGGATATCGACAGCCTTTCGAAGAGTTTCGAGACTGTCTACCTCTCTTCGAAAGAAGCGCTCGGCAACGGATTCATCGAAGGAATCGGCAGGATAGTCTTTGTTTCCCCGGAGAAATTCGATGTCCTGAAAACTCGTGAAATAGCCGATGAGATAGCGGAGGTCAATTCGATGATGCGCAGAGAGGACAAGTCGTATCTTCTGATCGGTCCCGGACGCTGGGGGTCTTCTGTCCCGACACTTGGCATCCCCGTCATATGGAGCGACATTTCCGAAGCGAAAATGATTGTCGAGTGCAGCATTGACGGACTGCGGGTCGAGCCGAGCCAGGGTACGCATTTCTTCCAGAATATCACCTCTCTGGGCGTGGGCTATGTTTCCGTGGATCTTGCGTCTGACCCCAGCTCCCTCAATACCGCCGCATTGAACGGTCTTGACTGTGTCTTCGAAGGAAAATATGTCAAGGTAGCGGTTGCGCCGGCCGGCTTTACGGCATATATAGACAGATCCTCAAACCGTGCCGTCGCCGGTGTCAAGTCTTAGCATGACGGCATCGTATGCCTTGACGCTCACGTGAACCGGTGTTCCGGTGTTCAGTTTGTCGTTCTGTTTTATTTCGAGCCAGTCGAATGCATGCTGCGGAAGGTAGATGTCCATGTCAGCGTCTTTGCCTGAAAAGTTGCTGACAAAAAGCAGCGTGGTCTCCCCTTTGTGCCGCAGGAAGGCGAAATGTCTGTCCTTGTCGAATCCTCTTGAGTTCAGATTGCAGTAGCACAGGTCATACGTCACACCTTCCGTCACGGCAGGTTCGGAAGCTGCGAAACTCAGTATCTTGCGGTATCTGTCAAGCATCTTTCCGGAGCTTTCCGACAATTGTCCGCGTCCGTGCAGCGATTCGTAGAGCTCCGTCACGGATTTTATCTGCCACCAGTCGAAAATGCTTGTACGGTTGTTCTTCCCGCTCATGCCTTCGTCATCCTGTCCTCTCTCCCCCACTTCCTCGCCGAAGTAAATCATGAACGGAGCCGTGTTCAGGAACAGTGACACGTAAAGCGCGGAGAAGCTGTGCGCCGCATTGCCGGATATTTCCGGGGAAGCGAATCTGGGCTCGTCGTGGTTTTCAAGAAAGTTGAGCATTTTGGGCTGGAGGTCACCGAGAAACTGCCAGTTGCCCGTTATGCGTCGTGCGCTCTGCCATTCTTCCACGCTGCTTTCATCAGGACTGACATTTCTGCGTACAATGTCTTTCAGCGCATCGTAAAGTCCGGATTTGTCATAGAGCAAATCGAAGCCCGTCTTGCGGATATAATTCTGATACTGGCTTTTGTTATAGACTTCGGCAATGAGGACAACTTCCGGAAATTCGGCTTTGATTTTGTCAATCAGCCATTTCATGAAGCTGGAAGGAACAAGTTCCACCATGTCGCAGCGGAACCCGTCAACCCCTTTTGACGCCCAGAACCTTACCGCTTCGTACATCTTTTCCCAGGTTTCCGTGTAGAAGTCACAATAGTTTATCTTGACGGTGTCGTACCAGTCTGTAATTGAAGGATTGGGACTGTAGCAGTTGCCGCTGGCTTTTGCCGGATATTCATCGTAACTGCTTTTGAACGGAAGTCTCAGACTTTCTCCGGGATAGTAGAAGAAGTCATTTTTCTCGTCCCAGTGTCTGGACGTGTCGTCCTTTGCCCCAAGGACCGGATGTCCGTACGCATCCCTGCCGTCGACAACGGGCCCCGGAGATACTCTGCCATAGTCCCTTGCGACATGGTTCGGTACAAAATCCAGGATAATTTTGAACCCGGCCTCGTGAGTCCTTCTGACCAGATCCTCAAACTCTTCCATCCTTTTGTCGGGGTCGGATGCAAGGTATGGGTTTACATCGAAATAATCAATTATCGCATAAGGGGAGCCTGCATTGCCCTTGACCCATGAAGAATCGGAAGGCGAACACCCCCGTGTGCCGCATGCGGTTGCATGGCGGATGATTCCGGTATACCATATGTATGTGACCCCCAGGCTTTTGAGGTGGGCGAATGTTTCGGAGTCCACGGAAGCGAAAGTTCCGGTGCCGTTCTGTTCGACAGTACCTCCCTTGGTCCTCCCTCCGTTGCTGTTGCCCCATAGCCTGTTCAGCATTTGATATATGACGAATTTCATGTTTGAAAACAGATTTGATACTTCCTGTGTGCTTATGCAAAAAGTATGAAAAAAAAGCTGCGCGGAAATTTTTTTCGCACAGCTTTTCTGAAACGTCATGAACGGACTGTCCTACCAGCCGAGGATTTTCTTGAAATCGTACCTTTCGGGGTTACTGACATATTTTTCGGCTTCTGAATAGTCAGCCTCGGTAACATACTGTGCAATGAATTCATAGTAATTGACAACTGTTCCGCTATGGATGTCGACCATGCGGGGAGGAATCTTTCCTGTCTTGGGATCTTGAAGATCTGCTAGATACAGGGGAGAAACATTGCCGTATGAATCAACGTATACCATGCATCCGGTCTTTCCCTCGCTGAAAAGCTTGTAAACACCCATGGCCAGTTCCGTGCAATATGTAAGGTCGTATGCGACAGGATCCTGGCAACGCACATCGTAGCCTATCTCCACGGGGCGGCTCTTTACTTTCAGTCCTATGGAGGAGAATTCCTTCTCAAGAAGCTCGTTGAAAAGCACAGCCTTCGATATCTTTCCGAGTTCGGGATGGCCATGCTCGTCGTAAGAGAAGTGTACGCCTGCGGCGGCAGCTTCCTTGGCCACTTCCTCATTGTGGAACAAGCCTTCGGCAGCTACGATCGTGCCGTAGTCGATGCCGAGGATTCTCCTTTTGATGATGGCGGACAGGGAAAGCCTTATTATTTTGTCAAGGGTCATCTCCGTCTTGTCAAACATTTCCGGGATGATGGTCATGGGACAATGAGTCGCCTCGCCTATTCCGAGGGCAAGGGAGCCGCAGCTTCTTCCCATCGCGGAAATCACGAGCCAGTTGCCCGAGGTTCTCGCATCTTCATATATGGTCCTGGCGAGGTGGGCACCTTCATTCTTGGCGGAGTTGTAGCCGAATGTCGGGGTGTTGTTCGGAAGAGGGAGGTCGTTGTCTATGGTTTTGGGACAGTGGATGTTGGCTATCGGATAATGCTTTTCGGCAAGAAACTTCGAAATCCTGTTTGCAGTAGAGGCCGTATCGTCACCGCCTATGGTGACAAGCAGCTTGATGTTGTTGTCCTTGAAAAGAGACAGGTTGAAATTCTCTTCGAAATCTTTGTCGGTGGGTTTGAAGCGGCTCATCTGCAGATAGGAACCTCCCCTGTTGAAGTATCTGTCCGCCTTAAGGAAATCGATGTCCTCGGTCTGGGGATTTTTGGAAAAGAGTCCCGAATAGCCGCCATGCAGACCTATAACCCTGTAGCCTTTGCTTAAAAAAGTTTTAGCAACGCTCATTGATACGGTGTTCATGCCCGGGGCTGGCCCTCCGCCGCAAAGGATGATGATTGAGTCTTTCATTCTTACTGAAAATTATTTGTTAAAAATATGTTCGTAAACACGAATCGTGCAAATTTACTTTTTTCAGCTAAGTAAAGCAAGTAAAAAGAATTGCCATTTATTCGTATATTTGTAAATTATAGGTTTGGCACGCCTCGAACATCGATTTGTTTATATGAACAGGGAACAGGCTGAAAAGCGCATTAAGGAACTCAGGAAAAACCTTTGGGAGAACAGCCGCAGGTATTATGTGGACAACTCCCCTTCCATGAGCGACTTCGAATATGATCGTCTCATGCGTGAGCTCGAAGATCTGGAAAAAGCTTTTCCGGAATTCGTCACGCCTGATTCTCCGACGAGGAAAGTCGGGAGCGATCTTGAGCGGGAATCGGATGTTTCCGATCCGGAAGCCGGTACGGAGTTTGCCCGGTATCCCCATAAATATCCCATGCTTTCCCTCGGCAACACCTACAGCATGGCCGAGATAGAAGACTTTGCTTCGAGAGTGTCCGGAACCATAGGCCGGGAATTTACCTTCTGCTGCGAGCTGAAGTTCGACGGCACGGCCATATGCCTGACTTACAGGCATGGAAAACTCTTTCGTGCGCTTACGAGAGGCGACGGTACGGTCGGAGACGACGTTACGGAAAATGTCAGGCACATCCGGAACATCCCGCAGAGTCTCGTCGGTTCCGGATACCCTGATGAGTTTGAGATACGGGGTGAAATACTGATGCCTTACAAAGCCTTCGACATGCTAAACAAGCAGCGGATCCTGGACGAAGAGCCCCCGTTCGCCAATCCGCGCAACGCGGCTTCCGGCTCCTTGAAGCTTCAGGACCCGAGAGAGGTAGGAAAAAGAGGCCTCTGGTGTACCTTGTATCACATTCCGGCCCAGAGCATAGATTTAAGAACTCATGACGAGGCTCTTTCCAAAGCCGCTTCATGGGGGCTGCCGGTTTCTGACAAAAGGAAAATATGCAGAAACATCCGCGAGATAGAAGACTATATCGGCTATTGGGATGCGGAGAGGAAGAACCTTCCTTATGCAACCGACGGCATAGTCATAAAGGTCAATGAGATAGAATACCAGAGACTGTTGGGATACACTTCAAAGTTCCCGAGATGGGCCGTGGCCTACAAGTTCAAGGCGGAGCAGGCCCTGGCCAAAGTGCTGTCCATAGATTACCAGGTCGGAAGAACCGGGGCGGTGACTCCTGTAGCCAATTTGTCACCGGTGCATCTTTCCGGAACCATGGTCAGACGGGCGACGCTGAACAATGCCGACCAGATGGCTTTGCTTGACATAAGGATAGGCGACTATGTCTATGTTGAAAAGGGTGGCGAGATAATTCCGAAAATCGTAGAGGTCGAGAAGAAAAAACGGCCGGCCGATGCGGTGAAGCCGGTCTTCCCTTCCGTCTGTCCCGATTGCGGAACCGTGTTGAAAAAAGAAGAAGATGAAGCCAGGTGGTTCTGCCCGAATTATGACGGGTGCCCTACCCAGATAAAAGGAAGGATACTGCATTTCCTGAGCAGGAAGGCCATGAATGTAAAAGCCGGAGAAGCGACCGTGAATCAGCTTTATGAGCTCGGGCTTGCAATGACGGCGGCGGATCTGTATGATCTCGGCAAGCAGGATCTTCTACGTATTGACGGATGGAAAGACAAATCTGCGGACAATTTTCTGGAAAGTCTTTCAAAAACCAGGGACGTACCTTTTCCGAGAGTCCTTTTTGCATTGGGAATCAGATATGTAGGAGAGACCACGGCCAAGACGGTCGCCGAATACTTCGGTGACATTGACTCTATCATATCGGCCGACAAGGAAAAACTTCGTGAAATTCCTGATGTGGGAGATGTCGTGGCATGCAGTGTTTACGATTATTTCAGAAATGAAAGACACCTGAATGAGATAGAAAGACTTAAAGCGGCCGGTCTTCAGTTCTCCATGGCGGGAAGGACCAAGTTTTCAGATGTTCTGGAAGGGAAAAGCATCGTCATTACAGGGAACTTCAGCGTGCCCAGGGACGAGATGAAAAGAATCATCGAGGACAACGGCGGCAGGAATTCATCTTCAGTCAGCGGAAAAACGGACTTTCTGCTTGCCGGAAGCAAGCCGGGTCCCGAAAAAACAAAGAAGGCAGCGGCTTTGGGCGTAAAGACGATATCTGAGGAAGAGTTCAGGTCCATGCTTCCCGCCGGAGCATTTCCGTCAACCGCGGATGATGGGAACGGCAGTTTTGAAGAGGGAGACCTTTTTGGAGGGATGGCATGAATCTGAAGGTCTGGATACGTCTTGCTAAGATATGGGGAACCAAGATAAGCTTGTTTTTCACCCATGACATCTGGAATCTCAATATGGAGGACCTGTCCAGGTGGAAACGCTTCTGGATTAACGTTTACACGCTGATGACAGCCTCGATAAAAGATTTTTCGGACAAGAACATCGGCATAATGTCGGCATCCCTGAGCTATTTCTGCACTCTTGCATTCGTCCCTTTTCTCGCAGTCTGCTTTGCGTTGACAAACGGTTTCGGACTTGGCGAGGTCGTGAGGGAGCTGCTGGTGGAGAACATAACGGATCCGAACCTTGCCGGTCTCATTACAAACGCAGCGGACAACATAATCCATTCGGCCGAATCGGGAGGATTCGGACTGATAAACGCGCTGATGTTCATCTGGCTTGTCATATGGATGATGATGCGTGTAGAGAAAGTGTTCAATGACGTGTGGGTCGTTCCTGAGGAGGTGCGCAACGAAAAATGGAAATATGGAATCAAGAACAGGCGCAACTTCTTCAAAAGCTTCGGAATAGACCTTACGATTCTGATGTTCGCTCCTTTTCTCATAATTTTTTTCTTTATGGGAACAATCGGTTATTCCAGGCTTTTCGATCACGTGTTGCCGGAATACGGTGAGATGTTCCTGAAAATAAAATCCTTCCTCGGATGGGTCATTTTCGCCGCCATTGTCGTGTTCATTTTCGCGGCGATGTACAAATTCATCCCTACCGCCAAGGTTAAATTCAAGAACGCATTCAAAGCGGCCATATTGTCCGGTGTGTGTTTTACCGTTCTTCAATATCTGTATCTTGAAACGCAGCTTCTTGTAACGAGGGTCAATGCCGTGTATGGTGCG
Organism: uncultured Muribaculaceae bacterium; assembly: GCA_964460265.1. Taxonomy (GTDB): domain Bacteria; phylum Bacteroidota; class Bacteroidia; order Bacteroidales; family UBA932; genus Cryptobacteroides. The sequence continues at coordinate 10,622 of CAYWPV010000028.1, forward strand.
GTTGCCGCCATACCTCTCTTCCTGATATGGCTGAGAATCGGCTGGTTTATCATAATGCTCGGGGCGCAGTTCTCCTTTTCGTTGCAGAATCAGGGATTAATAAAAGCAAAGGCACAAAAATGAGTTATTCTGAATTCACTCAAGAAGACTATGAGCAGATAGCAAGGGAATACGCTGAGCTTAAAGAGCTTGCGATAAAGCGTTGCGCCAATTCCGATGAAGTGGGCGTGGTTCAGCGGGCGTATGAGTTTGCCAACGAAGCGCATAAAAACGTAAGGAGACGATCCGGTGAACCTTATATGATACACCCGATAGCAGTCGCAAAGATTGTCGTCGCCGACATAGGCCTCGGATACAAGTCCATAGCCGCGGCTTTGCTTCATGATGTGGTGGAGGATACGGCTTTCACCGTAGAGGACATAAGCCAGCTGTTCGGGGAGAAGATCGCCTCGCTTGTCGACGGGCTGACGAAAATCAAGAACGTGCTTGACAATCAGGACAAGCAGAACCGGAGCGGTTCCCAGTACATGCAAAGTCTTCAGGCAGAGAATTTCAAACGCATCCTTCTTACTCTGAATGACGATGCCAGGGTCGTGCTGATAAAGCTAGCCGACAGGCTGCACAACTGCAGGACGATTGAATTCATGCCTGAGTACAAGCGCGACAAGATCCTGAGTGAGACGATGTTCATCTTCATTCCCCTGGCACACAGGCTCGGTCTGTACGAAATAAAGTCGGAGATGGAGAACATCTGGCTCAAATACAAGGAACCGGAAGCCTACAATGAGATTACTGCTCTGATAAACAGGGATGTCAGCGACAAGGAAGCGGCGATAGACGAATTCATAAAGCCGATTGACGCTGCTCTCGACAAGGCCGGTTTCAAATACGAAATCAAAAAGCGGCTTAAGACCCCCTACTCCATCTGGCACAAGATGACCACAAAGAACGTCACATTCGACCAGATATATGACCTTTATGCGATACGCATCGTATTCGACACTTCAGACAAGTTCGCAACCAAGGACATGGAGCGCGACCAATGCTATCACATCTTTTCCATAGTGACAGGCATATACAGGTACAAGCCGGACAGGGTAAGGGATTGGGTGAAACATCCCAAGAGCAACGGCTATGAAGCGTTGCACTGTACTCTGCTGAGCGAGGACGGCATGTGGATAGAGGTGCAGATACGCACGCGCAGGATGGATGACATAGCCGAAAAAGGAATCGCCGCTCACTGGGCGTACAAAAAGGAAGGGTACGTGTCGGAAAATGACAGCGAGATGGACAAATGGCTTGACAAGGTGAAGGAGGTTCTTGTCAATCCGGATGTGAATGCACTGGAACTGCTTGACATCGTGCATAACGATCTCGTGATGTCGGATATCGTCGTCTTCACTCCGAGAGGAGAGCAGAAGACTGTGGCAAAAGGTTCGACGGTGCTTGATTTCGCATACCAGATCCACACGGAGATAGGAAATACGGCTGTGGCCGCAAAAGTGAACATGAAGCTTGTTCCTCTGTCCTATGTCCTGAAAACCGGTGATCAGGTGGAGATCATAACGGACCCCGAGTCCAGGCCCAAGAAGGAATGGCTTCAGTTTCTTCAGACGAGACAGGCCAAAAGTCTGGTCATAAACTATTTCAAATCGGACAAATCCGCCGTCATAATGATGGGCCGTATGAGCCTTGAGGACAGATTCAAGGAGGCTGGCATAAAGTTGGACGAACCTCTTCTGCGCAAACTTGTCATGGCGACGGGCCAGAAAAACATAGACGATCTTTACTTCAAGTTCGCCCTCGGGCTCGTGAGTCTGGAAACTCTCAAGGAAATATCCGGCAATATTCTGGCAAACGACAAGGACAAATGGTACAGGAAGATATTCCGCCTTGACAAGAACCATGGAGGTGAAAACCTCAAGAGGGACAGGACGGATTACATCATAGACTCTCCCAACGACAAACACCGGTACGTATTGGCCACCTGCTGCAATCCCATTGCCGGGGATTCTGTCGTCGGCTTCCTCTCTCCGGATACGGGCACCATAACCGTGCACAAGAAGAGCTGCGAAAGGGCGCAAAGTCTGGCCAGCAAATATGGAGAATGGATTGTGATGCCGCGCTGGTCTCAGGATGCCGTGCAGTCCTATGTCGTGAGGGTGAGCGTAAAAGGAATAGACAGATTGGGAATGCTCAATGAGATAACAAGGTACATTTCTCTTGTCATGGAGGTCAATATCAAACGTCTCAATCTCGGTTCCGACAACGGTTTGTTTACCGGATACATAGACATTGAGGTAGAAAACAAGGACGCGCTTGAGCGTATCATCAAGAAACTGAAAAGCATTGACGGCATCCAGTCCGTGATGCGTTCTGACATTTAACGATTACGGCATGGATTTTCTGAAAAAAGTTGCAATCAGGTTCTTTCCTGTCATTCCTGTGACCTTGATTTTGGCGGGGGTTTTCTTTTCTCCCTCCTGCGCCAACACCACGACACCTCCGAGCGGTGGTCCCAAAGATACCATTCCTCCTGTGATAATAGGTCTGAAGCCTCTCCCCGGGACTGTAAACGTACCTGTGGACACTAAGATAGAGATTACATTCAACGAGTATTTCACGGTGAAGGATCCCAAAAGCATTTTCCTGTCTCCGCCTCAGGCCAAGTCGCCCAAATACAGAATCCGCGGCAGGAAACTCATTGTTTATTTCGAAGAAAAGCTCAATCAGAACACGACCTATACGCTGGATCTGACAAATGCCATTGCGGACAATAATGAAGGAAACATGTATCCCGGATATACACTTGTTTTTTCCACAGGTCCGTCTTTGGATTCCATGGCCGTTACGGGAACCGTGCGTGATTACAAGACCCTTCAGCCCGTCAAAGGTGCTACCGTGCTCCTGTACAAAGATTTTTCAGACTCGGCCGTTTTGAGACATCGTCCTGTTGCCGCCGTCAAGACCGACGACTGGGGCTTTTTCGCTTTGCGGAATGTTCCTGATACGCTTTTCAGGCTTTACGCCATAACGGATGAATCAGGCAACAATATCTATGATCCGGACAATGACAGGATTGCCTTTTCCGATTCTGCCATCCGCCCGGTACTCAAGGCGCGGGATGACCTGCCGGAACTTATGAAGTATGACATGGAGGATACCCTGCATTGCATGGCCAGAAGATCGGAGCATGAACTTCTGCTGTTCAAGGAAAGACCGTCCAAACAGATGATAGTCAACAAAGTCAGGACATCGGACAGGTCGGCGTACATTACTTTCATGGCTCCGGATGCCGAAATTGATTCCGTATGGGTCGGAGGAATCCGTCCCGACAGGCTCATAATGCAGTTCAATCCCGAACGTGACAGCCTTGAATTGTGGATCAATGACAGGAGGAGGATGCCCGATACTCTGAATGTTTTTGTGGACTACATGAAAACGGATTCGTCCGGCACGCTTGCTCCGTTTACCGAGAGAGTTCGGATTGCATCTGAAAGGAAGTCGGCCAGAGCGTCAAGGACAAGACGCAACCTCAAACACGAAGATACGCTTTGCGTCTATAAACTTACCGCTGAGGCCGAGACGGTTGAACAGAACGGATTCTGCATTGAATTCAATTATCCGTTGATTGTGGAAGCATTTGATTCAGTGAAGCTTATTTCCGTCAATCCCAGGCAGCAGCGGGCCGAGATGCCTTTCAGGGTTGTCCGGGATTCTTCCAATCTAAGGAAATATGCCGTTTTGCCGGGAGAGGAACTCAGGCAGGGTTACGAATACATACTTAAAGTTCCTCACCGCGGGTTCCGTGACATAAACGGATTCTACAACGACAGCACCGAAGTGTCCGTTTCTCTTCCCAAAGACGACAAATTGAGTTCATTGTCATTGAAACTCAACGGAGTGGACGGCAAATACATTGTTGACCTGCTGGATGAAAACAGGACTTCTACGTTGAGGTCGTTCCAGGTAAGAGCTGACGCTGTCTTGCTGTTCCCATACCTGAAGAAAGGAAAGTATTCCGTCAGGATTACCGAAGATGTCAACGAAAACGGCATAGTTGACAGCGGAAATCTTCTTCAGCACAGACAGCCGGAACGGGCCAGATTCGTTACTCTCAGAAACGGTTCCTATGTCATTGACGTACCGGAATCTGCCGAAGTGGTACAAAACGTCGATATCCCAGAACTATTCAATAATCCGTCATGAAAAAACAGACAGTCTCGATAATTTCGGCCGCTATAGCCTCGTTTCTTCTCTGTGCCGCATCGGATGCATTCGAGCGCAGGGACAGCATTCCTGTGGAGAAGGTCTATACCGATGAATTTCTGGATACGGTGAACGTAGGACGGAAGTTCCTTATGAATGACTACACTTCCATAGGATTCCACTGGGGCATGTCAATCTCCAGAGCTATGTTCAATCCGCCCAAAAGCGGACAGTCCATGTTGTTGTCACCTCGAAACTTCGGCATAAGCTTCTCCAAATATTGCAAAATGTTCGGGTACATGCCTTACTTCGGTATTCAGACCGGCCTGTTTTACGGGGAGGACGGGTTCAGCATGAAAGAATACAAAAAAACGGAAAACGGAGTCGAGACCACCGGGCGTGAAACTGTAGACGGGGCCTATGAAACCACCTACGAATACCTTGAAATTCCGCTGCTTGCCCTGTTCCATGTGGACAGCGGAAATTTCAGGGTCGAGGCAAATATCGGTCCTTACGGAGGCTACAGAAAGTCCGTGACCAGAAAGGGAGATGAAACCATGGATGCGGAATACGCCGGAAAGTTCCATGATTATGACAGGAGGGCGGATTACGGGATAAAAGGCGGCTTAGGTTTCGCTCTCATATTCGATCCGGTTGAATTCCATATAGGAGGACAGGTGCGTTACGCCTTCTCTTCTCTGTATGAACCGGATTATTTCAGCGAGGATTTTTACAGATATGCATATCCGTTTGATATAATCATTTCGGCGGGAGTTCAGTTCCAGCTCACCAGACGAAGCGGAAAGACTCGTGCCGCCCTGAGAAGGGAAGCTAAAGAATTGGTAACAGGAGGAAATGAAAAATGAAGACATATGTGGCAAAGGCCGGTGATGTCAGCATGGGCAAAGGTTTGCCGATCGTTGTCCAGACAATGTGCAATACACATACGGACGATGTGGAAGCCACTCTCGCGCAGTGTCGGAAATTGTATGAGGCGGGAGCGGAAATGATCCGGATTACCTGTCCGGGCATGAATGATGTTCCGCATCTGCGTGAAATACACGACAGGCTCAGGGCTGAAGGGATACGGACACCGATAGTAGCCGACATCCATTTTTCGTCACGCACGGCCATTGCGGTCGCTCCCTATGTTGAAAAGGTCAGAATCAATCCCGGCAACTTCAACAGAGACTTCGACTGTGCCTGCAGCCAGCTTGCCGAACTGCTCGACGTATGCAGGAGGCATGGGACGGCCGTCCGCATAGGATTGAACCACGGGTCATTGGGAGAAAGGATTACCTCCATGTACGGAAACACTCCGGATGCCATGGCAAAGGCGGCCATGGAGTGGATAGAGCTGTGCATGAAGAATGACTTCTACAACCTTGCCGTTTCTCTGAAATCGAGCAACACTGCGGTAATGGTCGAAGCATACAGACTGCTTGCCTCTGCCATGGAAGAAAAGGGAGTCCGATTCCCGTTTCATGTGGGCGTTACGGAGGCAGGCAACGGTGATTCGGGCAGAATCAAATCCTGTGTCGGCATATCAGCTTTGCTTTCTGAAGGCATAGGAGAGACCATTCGTGTTTCCCTTACAGAAGATCCTGCAAATGAAATCCCTGTGGCCCGTTATCTTGCAGACAGGTACGACGGTAAGATAAAATCTTCACTTTCGAGCGTGAGAGTGGAGGGCGGAAAAGCATCTGCCGAGTATAATGCTCCGTCGCGGGAAAGACTTTTGCTCGATTATTCCTGTGATTTCGGAAAAAGACTGCTGGACAAGGAACTTGACGAAGTCAAGATTTCGGGAACCTATATCGATGAGGCAGGAAACAAGGTCTCCATCGAGGACTCCCCTATTTCGGAATATCTTGAAGATGAGCTTCTGCAGGCTTCCAGAAGGCGTTTCTACAAACCTGAATACATAGCATGTCCGGGATGCGGCAGAACGATGTACGATTTGCAGGATGCGTTTGAGGCCGTGAAAGCCAAGACCTCCCACCTCAAGAACATAGTGATAGCTGTCATGGGCTGCATAGTGAACGGACCCGGGGAGATGGCAGATGCCGACTGGGGCTATGTCGGGGAAGGCAGGCACTTGGTTTCCATATATAAAGGAAAAAACCCTGTCCTTCGTCATGTGCCTGACAACGAGGCTGTTGACAGGCTTGTAGAACTTATTGAAAAAGACGCGGATTCGGGAAAGGCGGTTATTTAGAAGAAGGCAGTCTGAGTTCGGCGATTACAGTCTCGCTTGCTCTGGTGTGGTCGCCGATGCTGACCTTTATGTCGGCGTCAGTAGGCAGAAAATAATCTATCCTTGAGCCGAACTTGATGATCCCGCAGTCGTCACCGCTTGTCACTTCCTTGCCGACCTCCGAATAGCATACGATTCTTTTTGCAAAAGTTCCCGCTATCTGTTTGAACAATATTTCTCCATAACTGTTCCTGACGGCGGTGGAAGAGTGTTCGTTCTTTTCCGAGGCTTTAGGCAGGAAGGCAAGCAGGTATTTCCCGTCGTGGTACTTGTAATAGCTTATTCTGCCTGTCATGGGGAAGAAATTGGAATGAGCGTCGAAGAAGTCCATGTATATGGAAACCTGGATGCAGTCCCTTTTCAGATATTCCGCTTCGAAAGTCTTCTTTATGATTACGATCTTGCCGTCGGCAACTGCCGAAACAAATCTTTCGTCGATGTTACGGCCACGAACCGGCAGTCTGTGAAACCACACTGAAAAGCCCAGAAAGAGGACTCCGAAAAAGCAGACGATCAATCTGACAGGAAGATTGCGTATAAAGATGCACACCGCCGTAATCACCAGCAGTGTAACAATCCATACAATCAGAATTGTACCCAGACAATCTTTATGCAGCTGCATACTGAATCATTGTTTAGGTGACAAATATAGCAAAAAACTATTCTTCTATAGATTAAAGAGCATAATGTAAAGCACGCCGGCGGGAATTGCCATAAGCGCGCTGTCAAAACGGTCGAGAAGTCCGCCGTGACCCGGGATGCAGTTTCCCGAGTCCTTCAAGTCATAGCATCTTTTCCAACATGATTCGAACAGATCGCCGTACACTCCGGCTACGTCCATGACTATCGCAATCAGGATGCAATGCAGCATGGGATACTCTATCCAACCTATAAGTTTCATGAGGACCGTGGCAGCGACAGCACAGAGCATCCCGCCCCAGAACCCTATCCATGATTTTTTCGGAGATACGGAGGGGAAAAGCTTCTTGCCATATTTCTGCCCGAGCGTGATGCCGAAGGCATAGGCCCCGACATCCGATGCCCAGATGATCACGAAAAAGCACAGCATCGGCAGGCCGTTGAACTCCATGTTCTTGAATACGAGAAGATTGGCACATGCCAGGGGTATCGCTATGTATATAATTCCGGTGTAGATATGTGAAAATTTCTGGAAGTCCTCCCGGTTTTTGGAATATATGGATGACGCCATCAGGACGAGCAGGGGCAGGATGGTGATGGCCAGATATTTGGGATATACACCATAAGCGCACATCAGGAACATGAGCGTGAAAAGCGTCGCCCCGGCCGTCATGGCTATGTAACGGGACTTAATGAACTCCTTTCCGAGAGACATCGAGTAAAACTCATACATCATGCCTATCATGATGTACAGCATGAGCACCGCGAAAAGAAACTTGTTCAGCAGCAGACTGCAAATGACCGCAATCAGGAAAACGGTTCCCGATATTCCGCGCTTAAGAAAGTTGTTCATCCGATTTCTCGTTCTGTTCTTCCGTATCGGAAGAGCCGTTTCCCTTTTCTTTGTTTTCACTTCCTGCCTTCGGGCCGAGAATCTTTTCAATATCTTCGGCAAAGATGACTTCTTTTTCAAGCAGCAGCTCCGCTATCCTGGTGAAACCGTCTTTGTTATCAAGAAGCAGTTTGAGAGTTTTGTCATGGACTTCTCCGACAAGATTCTTCACCTCGGCATCCATGTCCTCCGCCAGTTTTTCGCTGTACGGTTTGGTTATGTCATAGCCTCTTGATCCGGTGGAATCGTAGAAAGAAATTTCGCCTACCTTGTCGCTCATTCCATAGTACTGCACCATGCCGTATGCGATTTTGGTGAGTCTTTCAAGATCATTGAGCGCTCCCGATGCAGGTTCTCCGTTGATAATCTCCTCGGCGGCTCTTCCTCCCATGAGTGTGCACATCTCGTCCATCATCACGGATTTTGAGACAATCTTGCGTTCTGACGGCAGACTCCATGTCAGGCCGAGCGCCTGGCCTCTGGGGATGAGACTGACCTTGAAGACAGGATCCGCATTGGGCAGAAGCCAGCCTACGACAGCGTGTCCGGCCTCGTGGTATGCGGTGGTTCTCTTCTCTTTTTCAGTCATTATGGTCGCGCTCTTCCTTTCGAGTCCTCCAACTATCCGGTCGACGGCATCCAGGAAATCCTGGTTGTCAATGCTTGATTTGTTCTTGCGGGCGGCGGTAAGCGCGGCC
>CAYWPV010000029.1:0-19252 GCA_964460265.1 uncultured Muribaculaceae bacterium
GCCTGCGCCGAGAGCCTGTCACAGAGCACTGCTTCGTGTCCTCCCGTTTCGCTCAGCACGGATACGGAGCTTCCGTTCCCGAAACTGCTTTCGCGGTCGGCACCGATTGTCCCGCAGCTGCTTATGATGCAGTTGTCCCCGATATCATAGGATGCGATGCCGCCGTGGATGTTGCGTACCAGGCAGTCATCTCCCAGGGAAACGTCTTGCAGGAAAGCATTGTAGATGCCGCATGGAAAAGACAGCGATCCGGAAACGTAGGCTTTCCCCCGGAACTTTCCGAGACGGACGGTTCCTGAGAAACGGACGTTTCTGATGCGGGCGGCGAATGAATCCTCTCCCCAGGAAACATCTATCGAGTTCCAGTCATCGGCCGTGCAGCCGTTGTTCCGAAGCTCATCTATCTCATAGTCCCTTATTTTGCGATATCCTTCCATAAGCATGATCTCATGTGTTTATCCGCCGTTTCAGACCCGGAATCCGAGGAATGGCTTTCCTCAGCCGTTGTCCGATGAAAAACCGTTGTCCGATGCAAAAGTAGTAATTTTAAGCGTAGAGATAAAGTTAAGAATAGCGTGCCGAAATAGCAAGGCGCTTTTGCTCGGCAACACATTAATGTGTATCTTGCAGGGACGGATGCCTTCAGGCGGCAGGCATGTTGAAATGAAGCCGCGGCGGGCAATTGACTATAAAACATAATCAGAACAATAAAACAGTGCAGCATATCATGGAATGGATTAAAAAGGAAAATGTCGGCTGGATCGACCTTCTCAGAATCACGGCAATCTTTTTTGTAGTATGGTCACATTGCTGCGACCAGTTCATCGCGGACTTCGGCAACAGGCAGTCGTTTGTGACGGGAGTGCTCATGGAAAGCATCGGGCGTCCCTGCGTTGTGCTTCTGACCATGATTTCCGGCTATCTTCTTCTGCCTTTCAAGAAAGAGTATGCTTTGGGCGAATACTACCGCAAGCGCATAGGCAGGATTGTATGGCCGCTTGTTTTCTGGTCGCTGGCACTGCCCGTATTTTTCTTCGTCTATTACAGCACCGCCGGCGCATCCTCGCCGATCCCTTCCCTGAATCCCTCGGATTTCACGTCCGGCCGTCTTTTCCACTCCTTTTACGGTTTCCTGTTCAACTTCGGCTACGAAACCATCCCCCTGTGGTATCTGTACATGCTCATAGGCCTTTACCTCGTGCTCCCGATCCTGAATGCATGGCTCAGGACAGCCGGCCGCCGCGATCTCAAGACCGTCCTCGGTCTATGGGGCTTCACCCTGTTCATCCCCTATATAAGGGTCGCCGCAGTACTTTTCGGCATTGACGGAGAGCCGGGATATGTCAGGCTCTGGGGAGAATGTGACTGGAACATATTCGGACCGTTCTACTATTTCTCCGGGTTCATAGGATACATGCTCCTTGCGTATTATCTGAAAGAATATCCCCTGAACTGGAGCTGGCGGAAAACCTTGTCCATAGGTGCTCTTTCCTATCTTGCAGGCTATGCCGTCACTGCGGGCGGCTACATTTTCGTGCAGTCGCGTTTCCCGGGCGACTACAAGTTTCTGGAAATACCCTGGACCATGTGCGGAATCAATGTGGCCCTTCAGGCATTCGGTGTCTACATCATCTTCTCCAAACTTAGGATAAAGTCGTCGGAGCGTCTCTCGAAGGCAGCCTCCCTGATGTTCGGCATCTATCTGTGCCACTTCCCGTTTGTGCACATGGCATACGACTGGTTCGACATGGCCCCGCTGCCGATACCGCTGCGCAACATCGCCATGGCGCTCAGCTCCTTTGCCATTTCTTATCTGATTTCTCTGGTGCTTTACAGCTGGAAACCGACCAGGCGCTTCGTCAAATGACATTGTCGGCAGATATGTGCCGGCCATGGCCGTTGCCGGTGCAGCTTCCGTAATGCGGCCTTCCGGGGACTGCGGGCGGCGGGGAAGGGAACTACAGTTCTATCCATCTCACGGAACTGTCACGTTTCCACCAGGTGAGCTGCTTCTTCGCATAATGGCGCGTGTTGCGCTGAATCCGTTCCACGGCCTCTTCTATAGAGTGCGGGGCTTTTTCTCTGCGTTCCTCGTCCGTCTCCGTTCCGCGGCTGTAATCAAAAAAGTCAAACAGTTCCCTGTAGCCCACGGTCTGAAGAGCGGGAAGATTACGGTCCGGATACAATGCTGCGGCTTCTTCCACGAGCCCGTCCTCAACCATCCTGACCGCTCTCCTGTCAATCCGGTCATAAAGGACGTCCCTCGGTCTTGAGAGGCAGATTTTTTCGATCTCGAAATCTCTCTTCTTGGGTTCGGACAGTTTGAAGGAAGAAAACTTGCGTCCTGACAGCAGACAGACCTCCACGGCCCTCAGCACCCTTTGAGGGTTCGCTATGTCCATTGTCGCATAAGCCTCGGGGTCAAGCCTTTTCAGGTCCATCCGCAGGGATTCCACCCCCTCGTTCCGCATCCTGTCGGAGAGCTCTTTCCTAAGCTGAGGGTCAGCTTCGGGCATATTGTCGAGTCCGTGGCAGACGGCCTCGGCATAAAAACCGGACCCTCCGGCCATCACGAGCGTGTCGTGCCCTTCCCGGAAAAGCCGGCCTATGAGGGCGAGGGCCTGCTCCTCATACATCCCTGCCGTGTAAGGTCTGTGTATGGATTCCGTCCGGATGAAATAGTGCCTTACCGCCGAAAGCTGCTCCGGACTCGGGACAGCCGTGCCCACGGTCATCTCTTTGTAAATCTGTCTGGAATCACAGGAAATGACGGGGGAACCCAGCTTCAAGGCAAGGTCTATGCACCATTCGGTTTTTCCTACGGCCGTGGGACCGGACACTATTATCAGTTTTTTCTCCATGGCACTGTTCTGGTCACATTCCTTGTATCCTGCGGCGCCGGCCGTCTGAGGGGGGGTATGAAAGGTCAGCTAAAAGAAGCTGTCTTCGTTTCCGTCGAATATCTGTTTCCCGTCCTCGTCGTCATCCTCGTCGTCATTGTCCGCATCACTGTCGTCGTCATCATCGCCGAGAACGTCGTCATCTCCCCAGTCCTTGCTGTCCATGTCGTGGTGGAGCGGATGCTTCAGGTCTTCGGGCAAGTCCTCGTATGCCACATAGCCGTTTTCAAACTCTATCGGATTCGGCCCTTTGGACTCGACTATCACCGGATATTTCGTGCCGGGTCTGGGCTCGACTTCCCCTTCGAATGTGATTATGACGTACTTCTTATTGGTGACATCATAGAAATAGTTGAAAGACACGATGCCTTTCCCGACCGTGTCCGCGAGAGAAACATTGTCGACGGTGCCGTAGCCGAGGTCGAACATCGCATACCTTGCGACCACCGCGTTCCCGGCGTCAAATGCCTTGAACTGGATCAGCTGATCCTGCGGGAATTCCAAGTCACTGCGCAACTGATTGTTGAACTCATACAATGTCATCGTCGAGTCGAGCTCATAAACCCTTGCGAACCCCTTCAGTCCGGGGAGAGAAACCCTATATCTGAGAACCATAAGATTAGTACCGGTTTTATCGACCGCAAACTTACAAAAAACTTTCGTCATTGCGCTTCGTATGCTCCCATAAAATAGAGCTCAGACATCTGTGGATGCTTTTTACATGGCAAAGTTATCGCTGCCTGAGCTGCCTGAGCGTCACGGCCATTATGGGGACGGTGACGAGGAAGCCGAGAATGTCGCTTATGCATTGGGACAGTTCCAGACCTGTCAGACCCAGCCACAGAGGAAGAATCAGTACGGCCGGAATGAAGAAAAACCCTCGCCGCGCCCCTGCCAGGATATTGGCCCTCAGAGGAAAACGGCAAGTCTGAGTGAGCATTCCGGACGCCATGCTGAAAGCATTGAGCGGATATGCAATCAGCTGCAGGCGCAGCGCCACGGCTCCTATGGCCACTACCTCCGGGTCGTCCCTGAAAAGGCGGACGAGGGGCTCCGCGAAGATTGAACCCGCTATGGAACATGCCAGCAGAAAGACCGTTCCCGCATAAACCGTAAACCAAAAGGCCTTTTTGAGCCTGTCGTAGAGGCCTGCCCCGTAGCAGAATCCGCAGGTGGGCTGAAATCCCTGGCCGAGGCCCACGACCGTGGACATGATGAGCATGGTTATGCGGTTGACTATGCTCATGGCCGCGATGGCCGCATCGCCGTATTTCGCGGCGGATAGATTCAGTGCGACGGTGGCCAGGCAGCCGAGCCCCTGTCTGGACAGGGACGGACTCCCTCCGTAGAAAATCTCCTTGAAATCCTTGAAGGAAGGCGAGAAATTTTTCCATTCCACCGTTATGTTCCGTTCATTTTTCGTCATCCTCAGCAGAATGAAAAAGGAAATGATCTGCCCTGTCACGGTCGCGACCGCAGCTCCGCCCACACCCCAGCCGAGACACAGTATCAGGAAAGGATCCAGAGCCACGTTTACGACCGCCCCTGCCGTTATCCCTATCATGGCAAGCCTGGCATTTCCCTGCAGGCGCATCTGGTTGTTGAGCGTCAGTGAAGAAGTGAAGAATGGAGCGCCGAGCAGGATGATGCCCAGATATCTCTCGGTATAGGGCAAAATCGTAGGAGTGCTGCCGAGCCAGACGGCCAGCGGACGGAGCAGGAGCTCTCCTGCGGCGGCCAGGACGATGCCGAAGAAAAACGAGAAAAAGAAGCCGTTTGCAGCCATCCGCCGGGCATTTCCCTCGCGTCTCGCCCCAAGCTCCCGCGAAATGTAGTTTCCTGAGCCGTGGCCGAAGAAAAACCCGAAGGCCTGCAGGAAAAACATCAAGCTGAAAACCACTCCCACCGCCGCCGTCGACTGCGTGTTCAGCCTTCCGACGAAGAAAGTGTCCGCCATATTGTATATGGAGGTTACCAGCATGGTCACTATGGTCGGTCCGGCCATGGTGAGGACTGTCTTCCGGACAGGGGCGGAAGTAAGAAAATCGTAATTGTCTTTCTGCATTACGGGACGTCGGACATTTCCGGATGCAAAATTAAGGAAAAATAGTATTTTTGTCTGCGGAAGGCCATCGGGACCGGCCATGGTCGGCCCGGTCGCACCGGGAAAACGGACATAGATTGCACGGAGACAGAGTGGATACGGTCAAGGATGAATACAAAAGCGTGGCTAAGGCAGCGGAAGGCCTTTACAAAGAGAAGGGCAGCCGCTTCATATCCCTTGCATATCCCGTTGAAACCGAAGAAGAAATAAAGGAAATCCAGCAGGCCCTGCGGAAAAAGTACCATGATGCGCGCCACCACTGCTACGCATGGCGTCTCGGAGTCAACGGCGAAAGATGCAGGGCCAACGATGACGGAGAGCCGTCCGGTTCATCCGGAAGGCCCATTCTCGGGCAAATCGAATCCCGCGGTCTGAGCGATGTTCTGATAGTGGTGGTCAGGTATTTCGGGGGGATCAAGCTCGGCATCCCCGGACTCATCCGCTCCTACAGGACAGCTGCCGCAGATGCTCTCGACAATGCGGGGGAGACCGTAAAGACGGCCCGTACGGACTACGGAATCCGTTTCGGCTACATGGCCATGAATCAGGTGATGAAACTTCTCAAAGAGATGGACCTTCCCCAGCGCAGGCAGGACTTCGGGGAGGAATGCTCCATAGAAACATCCGTGCGTCTGTCCGCGGAGCAGGACTTCCTGGACCGTCTGTCCAAGATTGACGGCTGTACGGCAGAAAAACTCAGTCCGGAAAGGCCGGCCGATTAGTCGGGCCGCACCATAAAAAGAAACACCATCCTCCTCACATAAGCAGAGCAATGCCTATGAGTATTAAATTTTGTTTTCATGAGTTATAGATAGTTAGAGAGTCGGAGGAGGATGATGTTTCAGCCGGTTTAAACAATAAACATTTTTTAGATGAAGGTATGCTGTTGCCGAGAAATGTGCACATGCCAAACCCGTCCGTGGGAGATGAAGTCCACGGACATGCACGATAAAAGAAACGTGTACCGTTCTTTGGCGATGTGTACATGATTCGAGTCATTTCAATAGGTACTGCAAATCTAAGCAATACTTTTTCCCTTTGCAAATAAAATTCACCGGTGCGGGCGGAATTTTTCATGTAAATGTGGAATGCGTGAAAAATCGGCATTTTGTAGAAAACTCGAACAAAAACCACTGCCGGAGTTGCGGAAATAAATTTAATTACTATCTTTAACGATAAATCAGAAGCCGGCTATGGTATACCCGTCTGTTTTTGAGCAAGAGAGAAAATGAGAACACTAAAACAACATATACGCAAATCATAAAAACCACATTGTTTATGAGTAAAGTTCATGTATTCAATGCCGGTCCCTGCGTACTCCCGCAGGTGGCAATAGACAAGACAATCGAGGCTTTGAAAGATTTCAAGGGAACGGGAGTGTCCCTGATTTCCATTTCCCACAGGACCAAGGAATGGGAGGCGACCATGGAAGAATGCCGCTCCCTCTGGAAGGAACTTCTCCACATACCCGACACGCACGAAGTCGTTTTCCTCGGCGGAGGCGGAAGCCTTCAGTTCCTCTATGTGGCCGTGAACTATCTGGAGAAGAAGGCCGCCTATCTGGACACCGGCACATGGGCCCACAAAGCTCTCAAAGAGGCCCAGGGACTCGGCGACGCCTACGCGATAGCCTGCTCCAAGGACAAGAACTACAACTACATACCCAAGGGATTCGACATCCCTTCGGACCTCGACTATCTGCACATCACCACGAACAACACCATCTACGGAACTGAAATCAAGACAGACATCGACTGCCCCTGCCCGCTCATCGCGGACATGTCGTCGGACATCATGAGCCGTCCAGTGGATGTGTCCAAATATGATCTTATCTACGGCGGCGCGCAGAAAAACGTGGGCCCTGCCGGAGTTATCTTCGCCATAGTGCGCAAGGACTCCCTGGGAAAGGTCAGCCGCTACATCCCCACTATGCTCGACTATCGCACCCACATCGAAAAGGGTTCCATGTTCAACACCCCTCCTGTGTTCGCCATATACGTCATGACCGAAACCCTCAGGTGGCTCAAGGGCATAGGCGGAGTGGAGGCCATCCACAAGATAAATACGCAGAAGGCCGCCCTTCTCTATGGAGAGATAGACCGCAACCCTCTCTTCGTGGGAACGGCCGAGAAGGAAGACCGCTCCATGATGAACGTGTGCTTCGTCATGGCGAAGGGTTACGAAGCCCTTGAAGCCGAGTTCCTCGCCTACGCCAAAGGCAAGGGCATGGTGGGAATCAAAGGCCACCGCAGCGTGGGCGGATTCAGGGCCTCCATCTACAATGCCTGCACTGTCGAGGACGTACAGGCTCTGGTCGACTGCATGCAGGAATTCGAGAAAATGAAAAAATAAGGAGACGCATCATGAAAGTGCTTGTAGCTACACAGAAACCTTTCTCCGCGGCAGCGGTGGAGGGAATAAAGGAAATAGTGGAAAAGGCCGGCCATGAATTCTCCAAACTGGAGAAATACCCGGAGCAGAGCGACCTGGTGAAGGCCGTGGCCGATGCGGACGCCCTGATTGTCCGTTCCGACAAAGTCACCCCGGAAGTTTTGGACGCCGGGAAAAAGCTCAGGATAGTGGTCCGCGCCGGAGCTGGCTTCGACAACATAGACCTTGCGGCTGCGACCGCTCACAACGTGGTGGTGATGAACACCCCCGGACAGAATTCCAACGCCGTGGCCGAACTCGCCATAGCCATGATGATATACATGAGCCGCAACCAGTTCACCCCTGCCACGGGCTCCGAAATCATGGGCAAGAGACTCGGCGTGCAGGCATTCGGCAATGTCGGACGGCTTGTGGGCAAGAAAGCCGAGGCTCTGGGCATGAGCGTCATGGCGATAGACCCCTATATTCCTGCGGAGAAAATCAGGGAATACGGAGCAGAGCCTGCCGCCACGGTGGAGGAGCTCTACTCCAAGAGCGATTTCGTGTCGGTCCACATACCGGCCACTCCCGAAACCGTAAAGTCCATAGGCTATGAACTCGTGACGAAAATGCCGAAGGGGGCCTGCCTGGTGAACACCGCCCGCAAGGAAGTGATAGACGAGGACGGTCTGGAAAAGGCACTGGAGGAGCGTCCCGACCTGAAATATGTCACGGACGTGGCGCCGGACAATTATTCAGTCCTCAAGGAGAAATTCGGCGTACGGGTCTTCGCCACTCCCAAGAAGATGGGAGCGCAGACTGCCGAGGCCAACCTCAATGCGGGACTGGCCGCCGCACGTCAGATAGTGGACTATTTCGCTACCGGAAACACCCGTTTTCAGGTCAACAAATAAACCTTTGAATATGGTAAGAGTAAAACCCTTCGCAGCTCTGCGCCCTCCCAAAAGCCTTGTGGAGGAAGTCGCCGCTCCGCCCTATGACGTCCTGGACTCCGAGGAAGCCAAGAAAATGGCCGGAGAAAAATCGCTGCTCCACATAACCAAGCCGGAAATCGATTTCACCCCCATCCTGCCCGACCATGACGGCAGGGTATATGACGAGGCCGTGAAGAATTTCAAGGAATGGCAGCAAAAGGGCTGGCTGGTGCGTGATGCCAAACCATGCTACTACGTCTATGCCCAGACCATGGGCGGCCGCACCCAGTACGGGCTCGTATTGTGCGCGCATACGGACGATTATGCCGAGGGCAAGATAAAGAAGCACGAACTGACCCGCAAGGACAAGGAGGACGACAGGATGATCCATGTCCGCATCCAGAATGCCAACATAGAGCCGGTGTTTTTTGCCTACAAGGACAACGCCGAACTCGGCGGCATCATCTCCAGGGCGGCATCGGGCGAGCCCGAGTATTCCTTCACGGACGAGAACGGCTTCGGCCACAAGTTCTGGATAATAGACGATCAGGCGACCATAGACAGGATAAGCGTGATTTTCGGCCATGACATAGATGCGTTCTATGTGGCCGACGGCCATCACCGCACGGCGGCAGCGGCCCGTGTGGGAGCGGAAAAGAGGGCGCAGAACCCCCACCACACCGGCGATGAGGAGTACAACTGGTTCATGGCCGTGTGCTTTCCCGAGAGCCAGCTCAAAATTCTGGACTACAATCGTGTGGTCAGGGACCTGAACGGGCTTGGCGAGGAGCAGTTCCTGGACGCCCTGTCCGAGGATTTCGATGTCAGACCGGTTTCCGCTGACAAGCCCTACGCCCCCTCGCACCTCCACAATTTCTCCATGTATCTCGGCGGCACGTGGTACAGCCTAAGCGCCAAGCCGGGAAGGTACGATGACACGGATCCGATAGGGGTGCTCGACGTTACCATCCTTTCCGGTCTCGTGCTGGACAAGATACTGGGCATAAAGGACCTGCGTACCGACAAGAGAATAGACTTCGTGGGCGGCATCCGCGGTCTGGATGAGCTTTCGCGGCGTGTGGACAGCGGAGAGATGAAGGTTGCCTTCGCTCTCTATCCGGTTTCCATGGCGCAGCTGATTGCCATTGCGGACAGCGGCAACATCATGCCTCCCAAGACTACGTGGTTCGAGCCGAAGCTCCGCTCCGGTCTCGCAATCCATACCCTGGACTGATTCTGCGGAATCTGTTGATTATTTGACAGTGGCATGTTCTGTCAGTATCGTTTCTGCCGGCAGGTGTTTTTCCCGTGTCTTCAGGTTTTTTTCCAGGGTGAAGACTTTGGCATGGATTTGGATAATTCCAATGAAAACAAAAAACACATAAGCTAGTTTAAACATACTGAATAGATGAACGTTAAGATGCAGCCGGTCGTGATGATCTGCTGCATTTCTTTTTTTGCCTTTCCCGTCTCCAGGATTCTTTTCAGGTTCATTTGGCCGCCGCGCCATAATATGATTTGAAAAAAAGAAAATTTGTTATATCTTTGAAATATTGATGATTTCCTTGATTAGGTATTGGAAATTATTCAAAAAACCGTGGTGGCCTTGGGTCTGATTTCCAAAGTTTTTTTTTTTCTAAATATCTGAGTTTTAGAGAATTAAACCAGATTCAAGGAGCCAAGGAAATAACATACCCCGTAGGAAGTGCTTTTTCTGAATAAATCCACGGCCATATTCCGCAGAAAACCAAATTGCCGAATCCCATGAAAGGAATAGTTCTCGCCGGAGGCAGCGGCACCCGTCTGTACCCCATAACCAAGGGGGTGAGCAAACAGCTCCTGCCAATCTATGACAAACCCATGGTCTATTATCCCATATCCGTGCTCATGCTTGCCGGGATACGGGACATACTCATCATCTCCACACCTTTCGACCTTCCCATGTTCAGGCATCTCCTCGGAGACGGGTCGGATTACGGAGTGCATTTCAGCTATGCGGAACAGCCTTCCCCGGACGGTCTTGCCCAGGCGTTCGTCATAGGACGTGAGTTCATAGGGGACGACAGCGTGTGCCTCGTCCTCGGGGACAACATCTTCCACGGCCCGGGATTCTCCGCCATGCTCAATGATGCGGTGAGGACTGCGGAGGAAGAAAGGAAGGCCACCGTGTTCGGCTACTGGGTGGACGATCCGGAACGCTACGGCGTAGCCGAGTTCGACAAGGAAGGCAACTGCCTCAGCATAGAGGAAAAACCGGAGCATCCCAAGTCCAACTATGCCGTTACGGGGCTGTATTTCTACCCGAACAGGGTGGTGGAAGTGGCGTCGTCCATAAAACCCTCGGCGAGAGGGGAGTATGAGATTACCACGGTCAATCAGGTGTTCCTTTCCGAGGGCAGGCTGAAGGTGAAGAATCTCGGACGCGGATTCGCCTGGCTCGACACCGGCACGCACGATTCCCTGGCCGATGCTTCCATCTACATAGAGACCATAGAGAAGCGTCAGGGTCTCAAGATTGCCTGTCTCGAGGGCATAGCCTACAGGCAGGGATGGATAGATGCCGACAAGATGAGGGAACTGGCCCGTCCCATGCTTAAGAACCAGTACGGCCGCTATCTGCTCAAGGTCATCGACGAGGTGGACCGCACGGGAGTCCCTAATTTGCTATAATAGTTTCGACAATACCTTCTTTTTTCTGTTAAAAGACAAGAGGGCCTCGTTGTTTTAGTTCATGGGATTTGTTTATTTTGGGGCATGAATGTAATAAAGACAGAAATAGAAGGGGTATATATCATAGAACCCAAAGTGTTCAAAGATGCCCGCGGATACTTTTTCGAGAGCTATTCGCAGAGGGAGTTCGAGGAGAAAATCGGCCGGTTGGAATTCGTGCAGGACAACGAAAGCATGTCCGGCTATGGCGTCATGCGCGGACTTCATTTCCAGAGGCCTCCTTTTGCTCAAAGCAAACTGGTGCGTTGCGTGAAGGGTAAAGTGCTGGATGTGGCTGTGGATGTCCGTGAAGGTTCCCCGACCTACGGAAAGCATGTGGCGATTGAGCTCAGCGAGGATAATCATTTGGAATCTTTTATCCCCAAAGGTTTCGCTCACGGCTATTCAGTGCTCAGCGAAACGGCGGTGTTCCAGTATAAATGCGATGAATTCTACCATCCCGAATCGGAGGGCGGCATAAGCATCCTGGACGGTTCCTTAGGAATAGACTGGAGGATTCCTGCCGGGAAGGCCGTCCTGAGCGGAAAGGATACAAAACATCCGCTGTTCAGGGATTTCGTGACACCGTTCACGAAGACTGACGGCGGCCCTTCAGGAGAGTCGGAAATTTAAAGCAACAGACTGTCATGAACATTCTTGTGACCGGAGCCAACGGACAGCTCGGCAACGAAATCCGTCTCGTCTCCAGACAAAGTGAGGACCGGTATGTGTTCACCGATGTGACGGGCGCTCCGGGCGTGGAGACCGTGAAGCTCGACATCACTGACATTGAATCAATCAGGAAAATCGTCAGCGAGCGCGAAATCGGTGCGATAATCAACTGTGCCGCCTGGACCAATGTGGACGGGGCGGAGGATCCTGCGAAATACGCCTTGGTGGAGAAACTCAACGCCGATGCTCCCGGCAATCTCGCTGCTGTCATGGCCGAGACGGGAGGCATACTGTTCCACATCTCCACTGACTATGTGTTCGGAGGTGATTCCTACAACGTCCCCTGCAAAGAGGAGCAGAAGGGCACGCCGACTGGCGTTTACGGCCTTACCAAGCTTCACGGCGAGCAGAAGATAAAGGAAAGCGGCTGCCGCCACATAATCATCCGCACGGCGTGGCTTTACAGCGAGTTCGGCAAGAACTTCCTCAAGACCATGCTGCATCTCACCTCCACCAAGCCTTCCCTGAAGGTGGTGTTCGACCAGGCCGGGACTCCCACCTACGCCCTTGATCTGGCCAAGACTATTCTCACGATTCTGGAAAGGATGAAACAGGGCGATGCGGACGGCCTATGCGGGGTGTACCATTACTCCGACGAGGGCGTGTGCAGTTGGTACGACTTCACCAAGATGATTGCAACGGCCGCCGCGGCGACAGGGCTCGAGGAGTACGCACCCTGCCTGCATTGCGATATCCAGCCGTGCCACAGCAGCGAGTTCCCTTCTCCTGTGAAGCGTCCGGCATACTCCGTGCTTGACAAGACCAAAATCAAAGAGACATTCGGCATAAGGATTCCCTATTGGGTCGACTCCATGTACGAGTGCATAGACAATCTTACAGCAATGAACCATTGAGCCCGGCTCGCATAAAAGAAACTCATCATGACTTTCAAGAGAACCATTATCATCACAGGCGGCGCCGGCTTCATAGGCAGCCATGTAGTAAGGCTTTTCGTGAACAAATACCCTGAGTACAGAATCATAAATCTCGACAAGCTTACCTATGCCGGCAATCTG
This sequence comes from uncultured Muribaculaceae bacterium, assembly GCA_964460265.1. Classification (GTDB taxonomy): domain Bacteria; phylum Bacteroidota; class Bacteroidia; order Bacteroidales; family UBA932; genus Cryptobacteroides. The sequence goes on from CAYWPV010000029.1 coordinate 12,767, forward strand.
GCGAATCTCAAGGATATAGAGGAGAGGCCCAATTACCGCTTCGTCAAGGCGGACATCTGTGACTTCGACACCGTGCATGCCCTTGTCCGCGACGAGGCTGTGGACGGCATCATCCATCTTGCAGCGGAAAGCCATGTGGACCGTTCCATCAAGGATCCGTTCACGTTTGCCAGGACCAACGTCATCGGCACTTTGAGCATGCTGCAGGCGGCGAAGGCCGTGTGGGAGCCGTGCGGTTGGAAGATGAACGGCGTTCCGTGCCGATTTTACCACATCTCTACGGACGAAGTTTACGGTGCTCTCCGGATGACTCACCCGGAAGGGATAGATCCTCCTTTTTCCACCAAGGCTTCATCTTTGAAGCACCACGAGGCTTACGGCGACGATTTCTTCACGGAAACCACTCCGTACCATCCCCACAGTCCCTACAGCGCGAGCAAGGCAGGCAGCGACCATTTCGTGCGAGCCTTCCACGACACCTACGGCATGCCGACCATAGTCACCAACTGTTCCAACAATTACGGGCCCTATCAGTTCCCGGAGAAACTCATTCCGCTGTTCATCAACAACATACGTCACCGCAAGGCGCTTCCTGTCTACGGGAAGGGAGAGAATGTGCGTGACTGGCTCTATGTCGAGGACCATGCCCGGGCGATAGACCTGATATTCCACGAGGGCAAGATTGCCGATACCTACAACATCGGAGGTTTCAACGAGTGGAAGAACATAGATCTCATCAAAGTGCTGATTTCCACCGTGGACCGTCTTTTGGAGCGTCCCGAGGGTGCGGACATGGATCTAATCACCTATGTCACCGACCGTCCGGGGCATGATGCGCGCTATGCCATAGACAGCAGCAAGCTCCAGAGGGGACTCGGCTGGGAGCCGAGTCTTCAGTTTGAGGAGGGCATAGAGAAGACCGTGCGCTGGTATCTCGACAACCAGTCCTGGCTAGACTCCGTCACCTCCGGCGACTACCTCCGCTACTATGACAGCATGTACCAAGGCAGGTAGTTCCCATCCTGATTCATAGGCTTTTAATTTTATAATATCAATATGAAGATAGCTGTAGCCGGTACGGGTTATGTCGGTTTGAGCATTGCAGTCCTTCTCAGCCAACACCACCATGTGGAAGCGGTAGATGTGGTGCCTGAAAAAGCGGAGAAGATAAACAACGGCGAATCACCGATAAAAGACGAATATATTGAAAGATACCTGGCGGAAAAGCAACTTGATCTGCATGCGACGACCGATGCGGAGGCAGCATACAGTGATGCGGATTTCGTGGTCATAGCTACTCCGACCAATTATGACCCGTTGAAGAATTATTTCGATACCTCACATGTAGAGGAAGTCATAGAACTTGTTCTGAAGGTTAATCTTCGGGCCGTTATGGTAATCAAGTCTACCGTTCCGGTGGGGTATACGGAAAGGGTCAGCGAAAGATATGGAAACGGAAACATTATTTTTGCACCGGAATTTCTCCGGGAGAGCAAGGCTTTGTACGATAACCTTTATCCGAGCCGTATAATCGTTGGCAGACCGGAGGGAGTCCAAAGGCTTGACGAGGCTGCGCATACATTTGCTTCGTTGCTGCAGGAAGGAGCGGAGAAGGAAAACATTCCTACTCTTTTCATGGGGACAACCGAGGCGGAGGCGGTGAAGTTGTTTGCAAACACTTATCTTGCTCTGCGTGTCAGCTATTTCAATGAGCTTGACACATACGCAGAGGTGAAGGGTCTGGATACCGGCGAAATAATTAAAGGTGTTAGTCTTGATCCACGTATCGGCGACTTCTACAACAACCCGTCGTTCGGATATGGCGGTTATTGTCTGCCGAAAGATACAAAGCAGTTGCTTGCCAACTATAAGGATGTCCCGGAGAATCTTATTCAGGCGATAGTGGACAGCAACCGCACACGTAAGGATTTTATCGCAGATCAGGTGCTCAAAAAAGCCGGTTACTATGCTGCGAACAGTTCATGGGATGAAGATAAAGAACAGACTTGTACAATAGGTGTTTATCGTCTGACCATGAAGTCAAACAGCGACAACTTCCGTCAGTCGAGCATCCAAGGGGTTATGAAGCGTATCAAGGCAAAGGGTGCGCAGGTCATCATCTATGAACCTACGCTTGAGGACGGCAGTACGTTTTTTGGCAGCAAGATCGTCAACGACCTTGTCAAGTTCAAGCAGCAGAGCCATGCGATCATAGCTAACCGCTACGACAGTGCTCTTGACGATGTGAAGACTAAAGTCTATACGCGCGACATCTATTTCCGCGACTGATGGAATAGAAATAAGTTTTCTTTATGGTGGCGCTTTTTTATCTAAGTTACAGGGTAATAGATAGAAAGATATGAATGCCATTAACAATTGCTAACGTATATAGAACTAATTGAAGAAGATGGATAAGGAAATTGTAAAGGTAACTTCGCCATTGCTTCCTGACCTTGACGAATTTCACGAGTATCTGAAGCAAATATGGGACAGCCAATGGCTGACCAACAACGGGCATTTCCACCAGGAGTTGGAAAAAGCATTGGCTGATTATCTTAAAGTGCCTTATATAAGTTTGTTTACCAATGGTACGTTGCCATTGATTACCGCTTTACAGGCATTGAGGATTACGGGTGAGGTAATTACCACGCCATATAGCTTTGTGGCAACTACTCATGCTCTTTGGTGGAATGGCATCAAGCCGGTATTTGTTGATATTGACCCGAAGACCGGTGACATGGATCCGAATAGGATTGAGGCTGCGATCACTCCGAAGACTACCGCCATTCTTCCTGTCCACGTATATGGTAAACCTTGTAACGTGGATGCCATTCAGGAGATAGCCGACAAGTATGGCTTGAAAGTTATCTATGATGCCGCTCATGCTTTTAAAGTCGAGGTGGCAGGTGAAAACTATAAGTCCATCACTGACGGTAAAAACGAGTATGTCTCAATTTTAAATGCAGGCGACATCTCAACTCTTAGCTTTCATGCGACTAAAGTATATAACACCGTAGAAGGTGGAGCAATGGTTATGCACGATGTCCAGATGAAGAAACGCATTGACTATCTGAAAAACTTTGGCTTTGCCGATGAGGTAACGGTTGTCGGTCCTGGCATCAACAGTAAGATGGATGAGATTCGTTCTGCTTACGGTATTTTGAATCTAAAACAGGTAGACAAGGCTATCGCTGCCCGTAAGTATGTTGCAGATGCATATCGTAAGGCACTCCGCAATGTTGAAGGCATTGCCTTCTTCGATGATATGCCTGATGTTCGTCATAACTACAGCTACTTCCCTATCTTCGTTGATGAAAAGAAGTATGGCATGAGTCGTGACGAGCTTTACTTCAAGATGCGTGACCGTAAGGTTTGGGGCCGCCGCTACTTCTATCCGCTTATCAGCGAGTTCTCAACCTATCGTGGTTTGGATAGTGCTAATCCTGCAAACCTGCCGGAGGCTCACAAGATGGCAAATTCTGTCATCTGCCTGCCTATGCATCATATTCTCAGCGACGAGGATATACAGAGAGTTATTGACTGCGTAGTTAAATAAACAAGCACCGAGTATGGCTAAGCAAAAGAAAATCATGCTTTTGGGCGGACTTCGATACCTCTTACCAGTTATCGAAGCTGCTCATCAGCAAGGTTACTATGTTATAACCTGTGACTATATACCTCATAACATGGCTCATAAATACTCTGATGAGTATGTTGATGTTAGTATTGTTGACAAAGAAGCAGTTCTGAAAGTAGCAGAAGACATGCAGATAGATGGAATCATGTCATTTGCTGTTGACCCTGGAGTAATGACGGCATCCTATGTTCAAAACGAAATGGGATTGCCATCGTTCGGTCCGTATGAGTCTGTTTGTATATTGCAGAATAAAGACAAGTTCCGTGCTTTTCTCACCGAAAATGGATTCAATGTGCCAAAAGCAAAGGGATTCGGCTCTATGGAGGAAGCACTTGCGGCCAAAGATTGGTATCCTTGGCCTGTTATAGTAAAGCCAACGGATTCCGCAGGAAGCAAAGGTGTTTCAAGAGTCGATAGATACGATGATTTGAAACCTGCTCTTGAAAAAGCTTTTGAACATTCCATTTCAGGCAGAGTAATTGTCGAAGAGTTTATTGAGAAGCAAGGCTGTTCTTCAGACAGCGATAGTTTCTTACTCAATGGCAAGTTGGTATTTACATCATTTTCAGCCCAGAGGTTTGACAAGAATGCCACTAATGAATATGTTCCTGCTGCTTATTCTTGGCCATCGACATTTACCAAAGAACAAGAAAAATACCTTAAGTCAGAACTTCAACGTCTTCTTTCTCTTCTCCACATGGAGACTTCTGTATACAATATAGAGACAAGAATCGGAGCAAATGGAAAGCCTTATATCATGGAAGTTTCTCCAAGAGGTGGTGGTAACCGACTTTCTGAAATGGCAAGAATGGGAACTGGTGTCGATATGATTACGGCATGTACTCGTGCTTGTGTTGGTGACAGTTTTCCCCCTATTGAACAAAAACAGTTTGACGGTCATTGGGCTGAAGTTATTCTGCACTCTGAGAAGGAAGGCCAGTTCAAGAAACTTAATATTTCTCCAGCAGTGGCACCTTATGTAAAGCAAACTGATTTGTGGGTCAACAAAGGTGATGATATATATACGTTTTCAGGAGCGAATGATGCAATAGGCACTCTGGTGCTTCGTTTTGACACAGGGGAAGACCTCGTTGAAGCCATGAGTAGTATTTATGATTGGTGTAAAGTTGAAACAGAATAAAATTCTTATGAGAAAAAAATTGGCAATCATTGGTGCCTCAACTGGACAGCTACCACTTTGTCTTAAGGCTAAAGAACTAGGCATAGAAACATATTGCTTTGCATGGGAAAAAGACGCTGTATGTAAATCTATTGTCGACCAATTTTACCCCATATCCATTTTAGAAAAGGAAAAGATTTCAGAAATATGCCAAGATATCCATGTCAACGGAGTTGTTTCTAATGCTTCCGATATAACATCGGAGATCGCTGCATATGTAGCTGAAGCTAATGGCTTAAATACTACCCCATATTTGCATCTTATCCAGTTACGTGATAAGCACCTTGTCCGCAATCTTTGTAAAAAAATTGAAGGTCTTTCAACTCCAAATTATTATAAATATGAAGGTGTTGATCAAAAAATATATCCATGTGTTATTAAGCCGTGTGTAGGAGCTGCTAAAAAAGGAGTGTCTTTCGTAAAAAATGCCTGTGACTTTAAAGATGCGTTGAAGTATGCTGAAGCATCAGACGGTAATGGCATAGAGATAGAAGAGTATATATCTGGAAAAGAAATTTCAGTAGAAAGTATATCTTTTCATGGTGGACATACTGTAATTCAAATAACAGACAAAGATAGCTCTGGCGCCCCACATTTTGTAGAGCTTGGACACCACCAACCAGCCGTTCTGCCATCAGAGATTAAGAACAATATATTGAAGGTTATTCCTCAGATACTTTCTGCTATTGGTTATACAAATGGAGCGTCACACATTGAGATGAAATATAATGGAAAAGGGCTTTATCTTATAGAGGCAAATCTTCGTGGTGGTGGTGACGAAATATCCAACCGTTTGACTGCAATGAGCACGGGGTTAGACTATTTACGTTGTATGATTGAGGTAGCTCTCAACGAATTCGTTTCTCCTGTTCGTGTAGGTACACCAGCTTTTGCAGGCATATACTACCTTTGTAAGCAAACATCTACCCTTTTATCAGCTTTTCTATCTGCAAAGAACAAACCGTGGTGTGTTGAAGAAGATATATCTTCAACCGATTTAAAGGAAAGCCACTCCAATTACGAGCGTAATGGTTATTTAATCTATAAGTCTGACCATAAAATTAAGTTATAAGACAAATGAAGCATTTTGGATTTTTGACTTCACTCATTGGCATAATGCCCATTAGCATAAGACGTGAATTATGGCTTCATCGTTATGGCTATAATGCAAAAATATGGGGTGAAGTACATCTACAAGACGAGATTGATAAGAATAGTAAACTTTTTATGAGCACAGATGATTTGAAAGGAGATCATCTGATGGATAAAGTTAGGAATGATATTGTAGACTGTTATATTCTGTATGGCACGACTCCTAATGAATATTTTATGTTCGATTTTTTTCATAAGCGAAGTAAAGTTTACCGCCAATCCTGCTTGTCTGTAATGCGTAAGGACCAAATATGTTTTGCTCAGCAGAATTCAAGAGAAGCATTAAAACAGATGACTGATAAAGGGTTGTTCTATAGCCTTACCTCCAAATTCTTTAAGCGAGAGGTGTTTGTATTGAAAGGCGCCATGGACAAAGAGAGATTTTTGTCTTTTTACTCTCGTCATAAGATTTTTATAGTTAAACCACTTAATGGTCAATGTGGAGTTGGCACATTTATATACAAAACGTATAATGATGCCGACAAAGCCTTTAATCAATTGTTAGTCATTTCGGGGG
>CAYWPV010000030.1:0-19186 GCA_964460265.1 uncultured Muribaculaceae bacterium
TAACGGAAGACCTGAATTACAGGCATTGGGACCACTGGGTCACGGAGCTCAACCATTCCTATGTGGCGGAATGGGGCAAGGGCATAACCGCCGGCAATTCCACGGACATCCTCGGAGGGGCGGACGTCAAGTTCGAACTGCCTGTCGCTCCCCACAGCGGAATCGAGCAGCTATGCTGGTCTCCTGACGGGAAGATGGTGGCATATTCATGCAAGAAACTCACGGGCAGGGAGTATGCGTTCTCTACGAATACCGAGATCTATGTCTACGATCTGGAGTCAGGGAAAACCTCTGTCATTCCCATGGGCGGAGGTTATGACACGGATCCCGTATGGAGCCCTGACGGAGGCCGGATCGCATGGCTCAGCATGGCACGTGACGGGTATGAGGCGGACAAGACAAGGCTGATGACCGCGGATGTCAATGACAACGGCGACGGCAGCCTGAGTTTTTCTGATATCAAGGATCTTACGGCAGACTTCAAATACAATGCGGCATCCCCTATTTGGGACGCGGAAGGCAAAAACATCTATTTCTGTGCGCTTGCCGAAGGGGTGCAGGCGATTTTCAGCGTAGCTCCTGACGGAAATGTCGCAAGAAAAACTTCTGAGGACGACTGGTTTGACTACGGTTCTCCTTTCGCCCTTCTTCCCGACGGGACCATGCTTGCAAGCTATTGCTCCATGGATTTCCCCACGGAGCTTGTGGCGGTGAAAGAGGGAGTGCACAGCCGGATCACAAACGAAAATGCCCATCTTCTGGACCGTCTCGCCGAACATAAGACGGAAAAGCGTTACGTAAAGACCGTCGATGGAAAGGACATGCTAACATGGGTGCTTTTCCCTCCTAAGTTTGACGAGAGCAAGAAGTATCCGGTGATAGAGATTTTCCTTGGCGGACCTCAGGGAACTCTGAGCCAGAGCTGGTCCTACAGATGGAATTACAGGCTTCTGGCATCTCAGGGATATATCGTGGTGCTTCCAAACAGGCGCGGTACCACCGCTTTCGGACAGGAATGGTGCGAGCAGATTTCCGGAGACTACATAGGCCTCAACATGCAGGACTATCTTTCGGCCGCACGCATGATAAAGTCTGAGCCGTATGCAGGGAAGATTGCCGGAGTCGGCGCTTCCTACGGCGGATATTCCGTTTACTACATGGCCGGGATTCATGAGAACACATTTGACTGTTTCGTAGCCCATGCCGGTATTTTCGATGAACAGTACATGTACTATGAAACAGAGGAGATGTGGTTCCCCAACTGGGACAACGGAGGCCTCTCCGAGTATGCCTACACTCCCGGGCAGACCGGTCCTGCCGGTGACGGAATCACCTTCGGCGGTATTCAGCAGGCCGGTTCGCCGTGGAGCTCAGCCGCCAAGGCCAGAAGACACTATTCCAACTCTCCTGCAGCCAACGTCACCAAGTGGAATACTCCGATTCTGTGCATACATGGCATGAATGACTACCGCATCCCTTATGATCAGGGTATGGCAGCTTTCAATTCCGCAAGAATGATGGGTGTTCCTGCCAAGCTGGTGGTGTTCCCTGAGGAGAACCACTGGATTCTTCAGCCCCAGAACTCAGTGCTGTGGCACGAGGAACTGTTCGGCTGGGTGGACCGCTGGTGCAGGTAGTTGAGCGTGACGGCATGATGCGGACAGCTGAGTGCAGACGTAATAACGTAAAAGGAGGGTTCAACCCTCCTTTTTTGCATGTGTATGTGTATCAGGCGATTTGAAGATCGGGACGTATCAGGCGATCTGAGGTTTGCCCGGACGTGGCTGTCTCTCCGGTACGTCCAGATGGCGCTCCTCCATTCTGCCCGCATAGAGCCTGTCGTATTCCGCTCTGCGTTTGAAAATGTCGATGGCTGCATAGATTGCACTCTTCATAGACTGTGCATTGGCTTCGTCTCTACCTGCCAAGGCGTATTCCGTTCCGTGGTCGGGAGAGGTTCTGACAATCGGAAGCCCAGCTGTGAAATTGACTCCTTCCTCGAAGCCTATGGCCTTGAAGGGTGCGAGACCCTGGTCGTGGTACATCGCGAGGGTGACGTCAAAGAGATTGTAGCTTCCCGTGCCGAAGTACCCGTCGGCGGAATATGGGCCGTAGGCCATTATGCCGTTGTTCTGGGCATACTGTACGGCCGGAAGGATGATTTTTTCCTCCTCTTCGCCCATGAGACTTTTGTCTCCGCAGTGTGGGTTCAGGCCGAGGACGGCGATTTTGGGTTCGTCCATGCCGAAATCTCTTTTGAGTGAAGTGCGGAGCATCTTCAGCTTGTCGATAATCTTGTCGTGCGAAATGGACGAGGCGACATCCCGCAGCGGAATGTGTCCTGTCACCACGCCGAGTTTGAGGTTGTCGCTTATCATTATCATGGTGGCATCCTCCACTGAGAACTTGTTTTTCAGGTATTCGGTATGTCCTGTATATCCGAAATTTACGAGTCCCATGGCTTTTTTGTTTATCGGGGCCGTCACCAGCACATCCGCAAAGCCGTTTTTGATGTCTTCCACCGCGGCGTCAAGGGCGTTCATGGCCGCTTTCGCAGAGTCGGGGGTGGATTTGCCCGGCTCTACTAAAATATTGTCAGTTACGCAGTTGACTATGTTTATTGCCTTCGGCTTGGCTTCTCTTGCGGATGATATGACATAGGTCTCCGGGCATTCCAGGTTGTGCAGGAGTTTTTTGTAGAACCCGAAGGCCTTGCTTGAACCATAGATGACCGGAGTGAAGCTGTCCAAAATTCTGGAATCGGAAAGAGCCTTAATTATGACCTCATAACCGATGCCGTTGGTATCGCCTTGCGATATCGCTACTGTTATCTTTTTGTTGTTCATCGTCTGTTTTTGTATGCAGGTTAGGTCTCAGGCATGTTCTTCCTGTGAGAGGAGATATCCTTCGTCATCCGGGAGTCCTCCCTTCCTGTATGCGGCGACGGCCAGAGCATCGCAGCGCTCATTTTCGGGATGTCCGTTGTGCCCCTTTATCCAATGGAAAGTGACCCTGTGGGAACGGTAAAGAGGCAGGAAGCGCTGCCACAGATCAGGATTCTTGACTTTCTTGAATCCCTTCTTTTCCCAATTCGACAGCCAGCCTTCATTTATGGCCTTGACCACGTATGACGAATCGCTCCATACCCTGATGTCCGCGTTCTTCCATTTCACAGTCTCAAGTCCCTTTATGACAGCGAGAAGTTCCATCCTGTTGTTGGTGGTGAGGGCGAATCCTCCGCTGAGTTCCTTTTCCATGCCTGCGCATTTCAGAACCACGCCATAGCCGCCCGGACCGGGATTGCCGCTCGCGGCTCCGTCCGTGTAGAGATATATGGCAGGTTTCTGTGCGTTTTCCAAAAAAACTCAATTTCAACAAAGTTAGCAACTTTTTTCAAGAAGCTGATTTCTGTTGACTGAAAAACTTTTATGGTTTTTGAGGTGACCGGGGATTTGTTTTACTTGATAAATAAAGCTATATTTGTTTTTATGCTTCTTTCACAGACAGGTTTGGAACAATACCGGGGAGTTTTGCTGAAAACTCTTGAATCCTTCATCAGGGCATGCGGAGAAAATTCTCTGCGCTGGTGGATGGCCTTCGGTTCTGCCATAGGTACGGTCCGGCACCATGGGTTCATCCCCTGGGACGATGATATCGATGTTTTTATGCCACGTCCTGATTATGAAAAACTTAAGAAGCTCGAAGTGCCGGACGTAAGGATTGAATATGTCCGGGAAGGCGACGGAGATGACTTTCCTTTTCCTTACATAAAGTTCTGTGACGGACATTCCACCATCTGGGAGAGGCAGATGTATCCTTCAGTGTTCGGGGTCTTCATAGACGTGTTCCCCCTTGATGAAGCTGGAGAAGGTGACGCGGAGGCGTTCCGCTGTAGTTACAGGCGGATATTCCACAGATACAAGCGTTCCCAGAGAGTCTATCCGCAAGGAGCTTTCCTGCGCAGACTTGTCGGTATGGATTTCCGGGAGGCTTTCAAAGTCGCCGCGGACGGGCTTTGGCATTCTTGCAGGCTGCCTTTCTACAAAGAAGCTTTCCTGTCATGTGACAGGGAGGCCGCATCGAAAAGGGGCGGGGATTTCATCGTTTACGGTACAAGCAGCAATTACAGGCGGCTGCAGTTGCCGCGTTCCATTTTTGAAGACACCGTCACCATGAAATTCGAAGGTCTTGATGTAAACATGGCGGCCGGATACGACACTATGCTCAAGATGTATTACGGAGACTACATGCAGCTTCCCCCATATACCGCCAGACTTTCCGAGCATTACCATTTTTTTATAGATTTGGACAGGAGATTGACTTTGGATGAGGCAATTGACCTGCAGGCGAGACGGGGGATGAAGTTATGAGAATTTTATGGTTTGCCAACACTCCGTCCAATTTTTCCGGGACAGGCAGCGCATACAACGGGACCGGTTGGGTGTCGGCGTTGGAGTCGGAAATTTCCGGCAAGGTGGAATTGGCGGTAGCCTTTGTGGCCAAGCTTGGCGGGAGATCCCTTTTCGGCCGCGATGGGGCGGCCGTCATGCGCCGGAAAGTGACGTGGAAAAAGGAAATCCGGCACGGAGTGGCCTACTATCCCATATATGACGGTTTCAACAGGACCAGGTCGGATCGGTTGGCGGCCATATTCAAAGGTGATGAATCCCAGGAAGAAAACCTGGTCAACGCCTATGTCGAGATAGCGGAAGACTACAAGCCTGACCTGATACAGGTTTTCGGGTCGGAACATTCGTACGGACTCGTGGCCGAACGTGTCAAAATTCCGGTAGTTCTCCATATTCAAGGGATAATGAATCCGTACTTCAAGGCTTTCCTGCCGCCGGGGGTCTCATGGCAGCAATACATCATGACACCTCCTTCAGCCGCTTCGATAATGCACAAGATATACACCAGAAAGAAATGGGAAAGGGCCTGCCACAGGGAGGTGCGCATATTCAGAGCGGTGCACTATTATCTCGGAAGAACTGAGTGGGATCATGCCCAGGTGAGAAAGTACAATCCGGACGCCAAGTTTTTCTATGGCGGTGAAATTCTCCGCCAGCCTTTCTATGATGCTGACATAGATGCCATAAGCAGCATCCCTTCCACGCTCAAACTGGTTACCACCATCTCGGAGCCGACCTATAAGGGACTGGATCTTGTGCTGCGTGCGGGAAAGACCCTGAAAGACGATTATGGCCTCGGTTTCGAATGGAAGGTATATGGAAACGTGAATCCGAGCTTCTTTGAAAAGATAACCGGCATCACCGCGGCCGAAGCGGGAGTGACCATATCGGGAGTAGCCACGGCTGAAGAACTTGTGGATGCCATAAGCAGGGCCTCCATGTATGTTCACCCTTCCTATATCGACAACAGTCCCAACAGTGTGTGCGAAGCTCAGCTGCTCGGGGCGGCGGTCGTGGCCACAAATGTCGGCGGTGTGCCCAGTCTCATAGATGACGGTGAAACGGGTTTTCTTGTAAGGAGCGGTAACGCCGACGAGATAGCGGAGCGTGTCGTGGCTCTGTACAGAAACAAGACACTGTTGCGCAAAGTCGGACACCAGGCCAGGAAGGTGGCGTTGAAGCGCCATGACAGGACTTCGATAACTTCTTCTCTGCTCGAGTGTTACGCTGAGGTCATAAAGGCATCCGGATAAAATGCCTTCAGCCTTCCATAAGGACAACGCGAGAATCTTCAGGAACACCGTGATCATATATGTCAGGATGTTCCTCATCATTATAATCGGGATTCTTTGCACCCGCTATGTGCTTGCCGCCCTGGGCAAATCCGATTACGGCCTGTACAGCGTAGTGGGAGGACTCATAGCCATGCTCGGGTTCCTGAGCACTGCCATGAGCACGACCACGAGGCGTTTCATGAACATCGAGCTCGGCAAGAAGGAAAACGGCGACCCTTGCAAGATTTTCAACATCTGTCTCACCGTCCATTTCGCGCTTGCCCTGGTGATTCTCACACTTGCGGAGACGGTCGGCATGTACTACATAAATCATTGGCTGAACGTCGCTCCGGGCAAGCTTCCCGACGCACGCTTCGTGTTTCATGTTTCGGTGCTCACGGCGTGCATAAACATCGTCACCCTTCCTTATCAGAGTCTCATGGAGGCTTTCGAGCGTTTTTTCCAGACTTCGTCCATAGACATATTATCCAATCTGTTCAAACTTGCATCGGTAATCTTTCTTCTGGAATGCTATGACGGGAACGGACTGCGCTTCTACTCTCTCATCATGGCTGCCATGACGGTTCTTTCGGCATCGCTGTACAGAATCTACTGCAGAAGAAACTGGAAGGAGATTGTCAGGTTCAGACTGGAAAAGGACAAAAAGACCTACGGGGAGGTCATTGTATTCAACAATTATACGGCCCTCAGCGCGGCGGCTTACATCGGAAGGACTCAGGGCAGCAATCTCATCGTTAATTATTTCTTCGGTACCGTGGTCAATTCCGCCCTGTCCGTGGCGTATCAGCTCGAAAACTTTTCGGTCACGTCGGTAAACAGGCTCACCAACGCCGCGTCTCCGCAGATAACCAAAAACTACAGCGGAGGTGACGCCGGGCGTTCGCTCGACCTGGTCTACAAGATATCCAGATTCAGCGCGCTGCTCATGTCGGTGTTCGTCTTTACGGCTTTCGTGGAGGTGGATTTCCTGCTGGCGCTTTGGCTGAAGGAGGTCCCCGAAGGGGCCGCATTGTTTACTGAATGGACTCTTGCAAGCGCCCTCGTGAGGTCTTTTGCAGGAGGTACCCAGTCCCTGGAGCAGGCGACCGGACGGATAAAGTGGTTTCAGATATGGAACAGTACCATGTCTTTGCTCTGTCTTCCGCTCGCCTTCCTTTCATACAGCCTTGGAGCACCTGTGGTGACGGTCATACAGCTTTACATTATATATACCGTTTTGTATCGTATCGTGGAGTTCGGTCTTCTGAAGCGTCTGCTTGGCTTCGATGTCATTTCCTACTGCAGGGAGGCATATCTTCGTCCGGCCGCCGTGGTAGTCCTCATGTCGGCGGTTGTGCTGCTGTACAAGAGCGCCGTGCCTGACGAAATGTCATTCCTTGGCCATCTGGCAGGGATTTTGTTGATTTTCGTTGTTACCTCTTCAGCAGCCTTCTTCATAGGTTTGGAAAGCGGAGAAAGGAAGACGATAAGAAGTTATGTTTTTAAAAAGTAATCGTGATACTATGAAAAGAGTTATTGCATCGGTTTTTGCGGCAGCCCTGATGTTTGCCGGAGTTGATGCTTTCGCACAGTTTGACGTTGAAAGGCTCAGTGTCGGTGCCGGGTGGGTAAATTCCACCATGAAAGTGAAACAGAACGGAAATGCCAACAGGACAACATCCAACGGTTTCTATCTCGGTGCGAGCTACGAATTGCCCACGAGTGTAGAGAACCTGTCGGTGGATCCCGGTCTCTACTGGGAATTCCTTTCTTCCGGCGGAAGCGCCAAGTTGAAAGAGCATTATCTCGGTGTTCCCGTCATGGCAAAATACAATTTCGATTTCGCTTCCGACACCAGATTCTTTGCCTTTGCAGGCCCTACCATACAGCTCGGCCTGTCTTCCAAGACCCAGAGCGGAAGCTGGACCTACAACAACTATGATTCCGACTATACGAGATTCGATGTGCTCTTAGGAGGCGGCGCAGGCGTAGATCTCATGGACAAATGGCAGATAAAAATAGGCTACAACTGGGGTCTTGTCAACCGTTACACCGGAGATGCCAGTCCTAAGGTAAAACAGCATAGGAACGAGGTTCATCTCGGAGTCGCTTATCTGTTCTGATGCAGTTCAGAAGATAGTTTCCGGGCCGGCTTTTCAGTCGGCCTTTTTTTTGATTTATAAAGAGATATTTTTATCTTCGCAAGATGTTAATAACTCATTAGACGATTTCACAATTTCACAAAATGGCAGTAACAGACATAATAAAGAAAATATTCGGTTCCAAGGCTGACAGGGACATGAAGGAGTTGAATCCTATACTCCAGAAGGTCCTGTCGGCGTATGAAAGCATAGACAAGCTGTCGAACGATGAGCTCAGGGCTCATACCGAGGCTCTTAAAAGCAGAATCAGGGAAAAGGAGAAGCCTTTCGAGGACAGAATCGCCGAGATCAAGGCTGAGCTCGAGAAGGACATTCCCGTGGACGAGAAGGAGAAGCTTGCCACCGAGTCCGACAAGCTTGTGAAAGATGAGGATGAAGCCATAGAGGCTGTGCTCAACGAAGTACTGCCCGAGGCCTTTGCCATAATGAAGTCCACCGCCAGACGTTTTGCGCAGAATCCGGTCGTGGAAGTGACGGCGACCGACTTCGACAGGCAGCTCAGCACGTCCAGGGATTTCGTCCGCATCGAAAACAGGGACGGACGGGATGTCGCCGTATGGCAGAACCATTGGCATGCCGGAGGAAACGAGATTACCTGGGACATGGTCCATTACGATGTCCAGCTGATAGGAGGCATTGTGCTGCATCAGGGCAAGATAGCGGAGATGGCCACCGGTGAAGGAAAAACTCTCGTGGCCACGCTCCCGGTGTTCCTGAACGCTCTCGCCGGCAAAGGTGTGCACATGGTCACGGTCAACGACTATCTGTCCAAGCGAGATTCCGAGTGGATGGGCCCTCTGTACATGTTTCACGGGCTTTCCGTCGACTGCATAGACAAGCATGAACCCAACAGCGACGCGAGGCGTGCCGCCTACAACTGCGACATAACTTTCGGGACTAACAACGAGTTCGGATTCGACTATTTGAGGGACAACATGTCCGTCAACAGCAGCGACCTCGTACAGAGGAAGCATCACTTTGCCATAGTGGACGAGGTGGACTCGGTGCTCATCGACGATGCGCGTACTCCTCTCATCATTTCCGGCCCGGTGGCCAAATCTTCGGCCGATGAGCAGTATATGGAGTTCCGCCCTTACGTCGAAAGGCTTTACAACCTCCAGCGTCAGCTTGTGACTTCCACATTGAACGAAGCCAAGAAGAAGCTTGCGGCCGGAGATGAGGCGGAAGGCGGAAAACTTCTGCTGCGGTGCTACAAAGGCCTTCCGAAGTATCAGCCGCTCATAAAATACCTGAGCGAGCCCGGCATCAAGGTCATTCTCCAGAAGACGGAAAACTACTATCTGCAGGACAATGAACGCGAGATGCCCGTGGTGACGGATCCTCTGTACTTCGTCATAAACGAACAGCAGCATTCCGTCGACATGACGGACAAGGGCCATGATCTCCTTGCCTCCAGCGTGAACGATGACAATTTCTTCGTCCTTCCCGATGTCGGAAGCAGGGTCGCCGAGATCGAAAAGGCCGATGTGTCTCCTGCGGAGAAGCAGGAGCAGAAGGACGCTCTCATGGAAGACTTCGCCGTCAAAAGCGAGCGTGTGCACACCATGATCCAGCTGCTTAAAGCCTACGCCATGTTCCAGAAGGATGTGGACTACATCATAGTTGACGGCAAGGTTAAAATCGTGGACGAGCAGACCGGACGTATCATGGAGGGAAGACGTTGGAGCGACGGGCTGCACCAGGCTGTGGAAGCCAAGGAGAACGTGAAGGTCGAAGACCCCACGCAGACCTTCGCCACCATCACCCTTCAGAACTATTTCCGTATGTACCACAAGCTTGCCGGCATGACCGGTACGGCCGAGACGGAGGCGGGCGAGTTCTGGTCCATATACAAGCTCGATGTCGTGGTGATTCCTACCAACAGGCCCGTTATAAGGGTTGACGAGCAGGATCAGATATACAAGACCAAGAGGGCTAAGTATAATGCGGTGATACAGAAGGTGCTGGAACTGCGTGCGAAAGGACGTCCGGTCCTTGTGGGAACTACGGACGTGGAGACTTCGGAACTCCTGCTGAGGATGATGGAGATGTCCGGCATCCGCGATGCGCAGCTTCTGAACGCCAAGCAGTATGCCAGGGAGGCTGAAATAGTGGCCCGTGCCGGTCAGTCCAGCACGGTCACCATAGCTACCAATATGGCGGGACGAGGTACGGACATCAAGCTTTCGCCCGAGGTGAAGGCGGCCGGCGGCCTTGCCATAATAGGTACGGAGCGGCACGATTCCCGCCGTGTAGACAGGCAGCTCAGGGGACGTGCCGGCAGACAGGGGGACCCGGGTTCTTCAATATTCTTCATTTCGTTGGAAGACAAATTGATGCGTCTGTTCGGTTCTGAGAAGATAGCTTCTGTGGTGGACAGGCTCGGGATGAAGGACGACGAGGCTCTTGAGAGCCCCATGCTTTCAAGAAGCATCGAGAAGGCCCAGCGCAAGGTGGAGGAAAACAACTTCGGCATAAGAAAGAGGCTTCTCGAGTATGACGATGTCATGAACTATCAGAGGGAGGCCATTTATTCCCGCCGCCGCAACGCAATTTCGGGTGACAGGATAGAGATAGACATCATGAACATGATGATCGACACCGCCAACATTTATGCGGACAGATGTTCGGGCATGCCTTACGGAGATTTCGTGTCTTACATAATGGCTCAGCTTTCCATAGATCCGGGAATCGCTGAGGAAGAGTATAGCGGACTGAATGCCAAGGAGTTGGCTGACAGGCTGTTCAAGCAGATGCGTGATGTTTATTCGCGCCGTATGGACGGGCTTGTCGCCAAGACCTATCCCGTTGTCAAGGATGTATATGAGAAGAAGGGCAATCTGTTCGAGAACATCGCCATTCCGATAACGGACGGGCGCAAGGGGCTCAACCTTCCGGTCAATCTCAAGAAGGCGTATGAATCCGAAGGACGGGAACTTGCCAAGATGCTCAGCAAGACCATCGTGCTGTGGCAGATCGATGAACATTGGAAACAGCACTTGCGTGACATGGATGACCTCAAGCAGTCCGTGCAGAATGCCGCATACGAGCAGAAGGATCCTCTCGTGGTATATAAGCTGGAAAGCTACAATCTCTTCTCGTCCATGCTTGAGGCACTCAACAAGGATGTGCTTTCGTTCCTGCTCAGGGCTGTGCTCAACATAAGGGAGAACGCTCCCGCAAGACCGGCTCCTCAGGAAGCACCGGACAGAAACAGGATGCAGGAAAGCCGCAGTGACCTTGCCGCAAGCCGGGAGCAGAGAGCCAGGATGCCCATAAAGGTGGACAAGCACATAGGCAGGAACGATCCTTGTCCGTGCGGTTCCGGTCTGAAATACAAGAACTGCCACGGGAAGGGACTTGTTTAACAATTGGTTACGATTATGGCAAAAGCAAATGAACCTACGGTCAATGTCAACGAGGTGAGCAGAATCTCCTCGGGGACTGTGATAAAAGGGGAGATTTCCTCTCCAAATGACATAAGGATTGACGGTTCCTTCGAAGGAAAGATCAATTCCAAAGGAAAGGTTGTTGTAGGAGACAAGGCTGTGATCAGCGGGGACATCATCTGCGACAACGTGGACTTCTGGGGGAAAATGACGGGAAGCATTTACGTAAAGGACACGCTGTCCCTGAAGGAAGGTTGCAAGATAAACGGAAATCTTCATGTCAAAAGGCTTTCAGTTGAGCTGGGCGCCTATTTCAACGGCAAATGCGAAATGCTTGAAGAAGGGGAGTTCGAGAAAATCTCCGATTCTGTAGGCAGCGGGCAGACCCTCAATCCCGTCAAACCGGTCACGGCCGGGGTACGTGTAGAAGAAGACATTTAAGGGATGATTATAGCAGTGGATTTTGACGGGACTATAGTGGAACACATGTATCCCGAAATCGGAAAGGAAATCCCTTTCGCCGTCTCTACATTGAAGGCCATAGCCAAGGAAGGGCACACTCTCATACTCTGGAGCTGCCGGGAGGACAAGCTTTTGGACGATGCCGTGCAATGGTGTTCATCGAGAGGTCTGGAGTTCTACGCCGTGAACAGGGACAGCCCCGATGCCAGCTACCGTCCCACGGGCGGCGGCCGGAAACTGCGTGCCGATTTGTTCATAGATGACAGGAACGTCGGCGGACTGCCGGACTGGGGCGTCATTTACGATGTGATACACAACGGGCTCACCTTCGAGGAGTATTATCGCAGGCAAAGTGACGCCTTGCCCAAAAAGAAAGGTTTCTGGGCGAGACTGAAAGACAACAAATAAATATCATGCAAATGAAAAAGATTCTCTCCGTCATGCTTATGGCCACATGCGGCATTTCACTCGGCGCACAGACTGCGTCAAGCCTTTTCTGGCGCAAGGATTCGCTGCAGGTGAACGAAATAAAGTCCAAAGAGGCCGTGCAGTACAATTTCGTAGGACATCACGGTCCGGCTGTGGAAAATGTCGCTTCTGCTTTCAGAATTTATTTCAATGACAGCGGAGCGATAGATGTCTATTCCAAGAGCGGGAAGATGATGGAGCTTCTCAAATATCATTGGTATCCCACGGAGGCTCAGCAGAAGAATGAGGGTGCGGGTTGCGATGAGTACATGGTAGGAAAGACCGTAGGGCTTGGAGGCATCGCCTTATGGGACGGAAACCGGGTCGTCAAGCTCGTCGCTACCGCCGGACGTACTGCCAGGGTAGGGAAAACTTCCGACGGCTCCTACGCCGAGATGATTGCCTACGGAGTGGAATGCGGCGGTGAAAAATATGATGTGTCCATACGAGTGGACGTCTATGACGGCAGCAGAATCGCCAAGGTGACCGCTTCCGAACTAAACGGCAGTAAGCTTAGATTCGTTACAGGAGTCAACTACCACCAGGGGGAAACCGTAGCTGTCGGAAAGAATTACCTTTGGGCGTGGGGAGTCCACCCTGCCGATGTGGCTTCCGACCCTCAGCCTCTCGGTGCCGGCATGTTCTTCAACAGGAAGGATTTCTCCAAGAAGATGAAGACCGAAGACATGCTCATGCTCATATCCAGGCCGTGCACCAGTCTGAGCACCGGGATAGTGGCGGCTTCCACCATGGAAGAGGAACTGAACGATGTTAAGAAATTCGGGAGTTATATGCGGGAAAGGCATTAGTACAACGGCTCAAGCAATACACTTTTATCTAATATGATATCTAATATGACTAACCGGGATTATAAAAACGCTGCTCTTGCAGCTCTGAGAGGAAATTGGTCAAGGGCCGTGATCGCGACGGTGGTGTACCTCCTTGCGGGTGTGGCCATTGCCGCCATACCTTCGCGCAACGGCTCGATGTACAGCTCCATCGTGACGCTTGTGCTCGATTATTTCCTGCTGATTCCGTTGGCTGTGGGCATCGCAAACGCATTCCGCATCTTGTTTGAGAATTCCGATGCGAACGTGACAGGCAATATGTTTCATCTGGCTTTCCGTGGGAACTATCTCCATGTCGTGGCCGGCATGACGCTGCTTTCCATCGTGTTGGTCATCGGTTATCTGCTTTTCATCATCCCGGGCATCATCTGGACCTTCGCCTATTCCATGACTCCCTTTATTCTCGTGGAGAATCCTGAACTTTCCATCGTGGATGCCATGAAGAAAAGCCGTCTCGTGATGAAGGGACACAAGTTCGATCTCTTTTATCTTGAACTGAGCTTCATAGGCTGGGTCTTTCTGAGCGTCCTGACTCTTGGCATAGGCATCATCTGGCTTCAACCATACATGGCCACGTCCCTGGCAGCTTTCTGGGACGACCTGAAAGCATGAAAAGCCCGTTGATTTCACTTAAGGCCGGTGTTCCCATGCTTCCGGAATGGAGGCTTGCGGGGCCGGCCGATTTCGAGATGCTTCCCGGCGAGCATATCGCCATCGTCGGGCGCAACGGGGCGGGGAAGACCAAACTTGTGGACATGATCCGCTCCAAACATCCGCTTTCCGGAGGTTCCATAGATTACACTTTCCCGTCCCCTTCTGGCAAGTTTGTGAGCGACAATGTAAAGTATCTTGCATTTCAGGATTGTTACGGTGGAGATACGGACAGGAACTACTATCTCCAGCAGCGGTGGAACCAGTGGGATGTGACTGACGAGAAAGTTACCATGTCCAGCGGGGAATTGCGCAAGTACAGCCTGTCCAAGGTTCTTGAGCAGAGGCCTTGCGTGATGATCCTCGACAATCCGTACGTCGGTCTGGACAAGAACTCCAGATCTTATCTCACCTCGGTCCTTTCAGCGATTGCCGAGGGCGGGACGACTGCCCTTGTCCTTGTTCTTTCCAGGGAAGACGAGATTCCTCCTTTCATCACTTCCGTGGTGGAGGTCGCCGGTCAGCTTGTGTTGCCGAAGCTCAGTGTGGAGGAATGGCGCGAGAGCCGTGGAAGAGGTGCCGGAGAAGAGATAATACGCCTGAACAAGGTCAGCATACGTTATGGGGAAAGGACTATTCTCAGAGATCTTGATTGGGTCGTCAGAAGGGGAGAGCACTGGTCGCTGACGGGTCCGAACGGCTCCGGCAAGTCAACTCTTCTCAGCATAGTGTGTGCCGACAATCCTCAGAGCTATGCATGCGACGTGAGCCTTTTCGGCCGCAGGCGAGGAAGCGGCGAAAGCATCTGGGACATAAAGAAGCATATCGGCTATGTGAGCCCGGAGCTGCACAGAAGTTTCAGACAGAATATAGAAAGTCAGCTTATAATCGCCGGCGGGCTCAGGGATTTCAGAGGGATATTCACCGTGTTTTCAGCTGATGAACTTGCCGTTGCGCGAAAATGGATGCGGGTTTTCCATATAGAGCATCTGTTCGGCCGTCTTTTCATGAGCCTGTCGAGCGGAGAACAGCGTCTTGTCCTGCTGGCCAGGGCTTTTGTCCGTGAACCTGATCTGCTCATACTTGATGAACCCATGCACGGCCTGGACGAAGAGAACAGGATTCTTGTACGTTGCGTGATCGATGAGTATTGTACGGACAGGAACAGGACCTTGATCATGGTGACTCATTATCCGGAGGAGCTCCCTCCCTGCATTGACCACAATCTGTCCCTGTCCGTCAACAGGTAAGGGAACTATCTTTCCCGGCGTTCTATATCTTCTTTCATTATGTAGCGGTCACCGGTGTCCACGCCTATCCTGTCGTAGTAGCTTTGGTTGTAGCCGGGTGTAGAATATGAACCTCCGCTTATCTCTCCGTTTTCCGAAGGCATCATTATCATGTCGTTGTGCTTGACGATTATGAGCCGTGCCAGTTTGTCCCAGCGTTTCATCATCATGCTGCAGAATTCTTCGCTTTTTTCCGTGAGATAGTTTATCCGTTCTCCTTCCGTCATGGCTTTGGCCTTCTCCTCTATCTCAGGCTGGCTCGATGCGTAATAGTCCTCAAGTTCTTTCTGTGCCTCATGTATGTCCGGAGATATGAGCGACCAGCGCGGATATGCCATGTTGGCGACGAAGTTGTTCATCCAGAAGGCGCTGTTTTCATTGAACTCCCTGTAGTTGGAGTATTTGCGGCTGAAGGCGTCCGGAACTCTGTCCGCTCCGCAGTACACCGGCACGTAAGCGACACATGCCGCATCGTCCAGGTTGAACCATATAATTCCTCCCAGTGCATCGGGCAGCCGGTCTCTCATCTGACATACCATGGTCATGCATGATTTTTGAGTGGCTATGGGACGTTCCGTGAAATAGGTTTTCCCGCCGTTTGCCACGTATCTCATGGGCGTGGGCCTTACCGGCATCCCCCAAGGGCCTGCGCTCATGTCGGCCGTCATGTCGAGAGGCGTGCCTTCGAAGTGGTCTCTCATGTCGTTCTGGATGTCTCTCACCGATACTTTCTTGTCGGGTTTGATGTACAAAGGAAGATGATCAACTTCCTCGAAATCTCCGTTTATGTATGGCAGGTATTTGTCCATTTCGGCCGTGTCGCTGTGGTGACGGAAGAAACTCCATACCCTGGCGTCACCGTAGCGGACGTTTTCGAAATCTATGGGACAGTATGCGTCGCGGAAGCTGAAATCCTTGTCCTTGCCGCTGAAGAAGCCCATTTCCCGTGCAAATGATATGACATCCTTGGAGTACATGCAGTTTTCCTTGTCATTCAGCGGAAACTGACGGATGCGGCTCAGGTTGGCGTGTGCGGATATGCAGTCATCCGGGATTCTGACGGCCACCCATACGGCGCCTTTCCTTCCGGGGCCTTTGCCGATTATGTCCATTATCCACGCTTCCTGCGTGTCGCATATCGTTATGCTTTCGCCGGAAGAATTGTAGCCGTACTCTTCCACGAGATCGGTCATCACCTTTATGGCTTCCCTTGCGG
The DNA here is from genome assembly GCA_964460265.1 of uncultured Muribaculaceae bacterium. Taxonomy (GTDB): domain Bacteria; phylum Bacteroidota; class Bacteroidia; order Bacteroidales; family UBA932; genus Cryptobacteroides. The sequence goes on from CAYWPV010000030.1 coordinate 16,169, forward strand.
TTCTGGCCCTCTGCAGGCCGAGTCTCATCATGGAGTAGTAGTCCAGCAGCCCTTCCTCGTTGACCAGAGACAGTCTCCCGTCAAATGTCGTCTCCACTATGCTCAGCTGATGCTCGTTGATGAAGCCCATCACGTTGTAGGTATATTCTGCCTGGGGGATGTAGCCTTTGTTGCTTCCCCATCCTTCGATTGCCACCATTTCTCCTTTTGCATGCCTTCCTCCGGGGATGAAACTGAGGGAGCCGCTTGCTCCGAAAGCGTCGCAGTTGTAGCTGCAGATTACAGAACCGTCCGCCGAAGCGTTTTTCCCGACTATCAGATTTGTACAGGCTTCCGATTTCGTGCCTGCGGACATCAGGGCGGCGAAGATGGCCGCGCAGAGTAAAAGTTTTCGCATAGTTTATTATGTAGTTATCAGAGCAAGTTATCAGAGCAGGTTGTCAGCGGATCCGTCTCTATTTCTTCTGTACCGGATCGCAGGTGAGCCCTATGCCGAGCTTATTGAAGATTTTGCGGTCCACTTCGCTCAACATCACTGTGGAATGGACCTGGCAACCGGACAGTTGCGGAAGCTTTTCCAGGGCTTTGCGACAGTTATCGTCGTTGGTGCTGCATACGGCGAGGGCGACGAGCACCTCATCGGTATGCAGTCTCGGATTGTTGCCGTGAAGGTAGGAAACCTTCATGTTCTGGATGGGCTCTATCATGTTCTGCGGTATCAGTTTCACACCGTGGTCTATTCCCGCCAGATGTTTGGCAGCGTTGAGCAGCAGTGCGGCGCTCGGGCCGAGCAGATCGCTTGTCTCTGCGCTGATTATGGTTCCGTCTTCAAGTTCGATCGCGGAGGACGGCTTTCCGGAAACCTCCTGCCTTTCTTTGGCGGCGACAGTGGTCTTGCGGTAGTCCGTGGTGATTTTGGCCTGCTTCATGAGCAGGGATATTTTGTTGACTTCGTTTTCGTTGTCTCCCTCCACTGCAAGAGTGTCCAGCGCCGTATAGTACCGGCGTATTATCTCGTTCTTTGCGGCTTCGCGGCATACCTCCTCGTCGCTCATGCAGAATCCTACCATATTGACTCCCATGTCCGTGGGCGATTTGTAGGGATTTTCTCCGTAGATGCTTTCGAAAAGGGCGTTCAGCACCGGGTAGATCTCGATGTCCCTGTTGTAGTTCACGGCTGTTTTCCCATAGGCTTCCAGATGGAAGGGGTCTATCATGTTCACATCGTTCAGATCTGCGGTGGCCGCTTCGTATGCTATGTTCACAGGATGGTTGAGCGGAAGATTCCACACGGGGAAGGTCTCGAATTTGGCGTAGCCTGCAGCGATGCCCCTTTTGTGCTCCTGGTAGAGCTGGCTCAGGCATACCGCCATCTTGCCGCTTCCCGGTCCCGGTGCCGTCACTATCACGAGAGGACGTGTCGTCTTTATGTAGTCGTTTCTGCCGAAACCCTGGTCGGAGTCGATGAGCGCGACATTGTTGGGATATCCTTCAATCGTGTAGTGATAGTACGCCTTTATTCCCAGGTTTTTGAGTTTCTTCCGGTAATGGTCGGCGCTTTTCTGCCCGTTGTAGTGGGTGATGACTACCGAACTTACAAGAAATCCTCTTTTCTGGAACTCGTTCCTGAGCCTGAGCACGTCTTCGTCATATGTGATGCCCAGGTCCTGGCGCATCTTGTTTTTCTCGATGTCTATCGCGCTGATTACTATCACGATTTCAGCCTTGTCGCTGAGTTGTCCGAGCATCCGAAGTTTGCTGTCCGGACAGAATCCTGGCAGTACGCGGCTGGCGTGGAAGTCATCGAAAAGCTTGCCTCCGAGCTCGAGGTAAAGTTTGTTGCCGAATTGAGCTATTCGCTCTCTTATGTGTTCAGATTGTATCTTTAGATACTTGGCGTTGTCGAATCCGTATTTCATAACGGGATACTAAGGTAGCTCTTCTTTCCCGTTTTTGCAAAAATGTTTTTGCCTTGCGCCACCGTCTTCGTTCCGGTCATTGTTAGCTAACAGCATTGTTGCTGAAGCGGTAAATGCATTTGGGCTATAGAACAGATTACTAAAGAGAGGACATTGAAAGTAATAAGACGAATGATCAAGAAAGGTGGTCGGAATAAAATGACTTGAGGGGGGACTCCTTTTTTTATTTGAAACAGGTCTATGGCTTTCACGCATCGGCAAAGGTGGCTTTGCCGCGGATAGAAGTTTTTTTCGTAACTTGGCCGAAACTGCTTTGATTTATGAAAAAGGTATTGTCGTTACTCCTTCTCTGCCTGTCTGTGGGCGGACTGTCCTTTGCACGGGATGTCGTGGAGCTGAAAAAATGGGAATGGTCCCTGAAGGACACCGGTGTCTGGAACGTGGTCACCATACCCCATGACCTCCAGATGGAGCTCCCATGGGAGGAAGAGGCCGGAGGGGCACGCGGCTTCAAGCCGATGGCTGAGGCTACATACAGGACCACCTTCAAGCCTGACCCTTTGTGGAGAGGAAAAGTCGTGTATCTGGATTTCGAAGGCGTGGCCATGCAGGCGGACGTCTTTGTGAACGGCAAGCCGGCGGGCGAGATGGATTACGGCTATCTGGGCGGCAGTTTCCCGGTGCAGGAACTCCTTGACTGGGATGCGGAAAACGAGATAACGGTCAGCGTGAGCACCGGCAATGCCGACGGGTCCAGGTGGTACACCGGAGGTGGGCTCATCCGTCCCGTGCATGTCGTTGTCAAGAATCCCGTGGCGATAGCCCGCAACGGAATTTACGTGACGACTCCCGAGGTGTCGGAAAAGAGTTCCTCGGTAAAGGTGCAGGTGGAACTGGAAGGCTTTTCGCGAAAAGACGATGATGTGGACATAGTTGCGGAGTTCTTTGCTCCCACCGGCGCGTCCTTAGGGAAAGTCTGTGCCAAAGCTCCCAAGATGAACTATCTGCAATACATTGAAGTCCCGTTGCCCGAATTCAGAGTGGACGGCACCATGCTTTGGGACGTGGACGAACCAAATCTTTACAAGGTGAAGGTAAG
>CAYWPV010000031.1:0-18881 GCA_964460265.1 uncultured Muribaculaceae bacterium
AATCCAGACTCCGCCGCGAGAAGGGTCTTTTCGTTGTCGAAGGCCATAGGGAAGTATCCCGATGCAGAAATGCCGGATTCAAGCTCCGGACACTTTTCATCTGCAGGGAAATTCTCGGAAAAGAAGCTGCGGTCCTGACGGAAAAAGCGGAGGCCGAAGGGTGCCCGGTCTGTGAAGTTTCCCCAAGGGTTTATTCCAGAATCGCATACAGAAGCGGCACGGAAGGCATCATAGCGGAAGCGGAAGCCAAAGGGGGCAGGCTCGAAGACCTCGTGATCACCAGACCCGATCCTCTGATAGCCGTGATTGAATCCGTCGAAAAACCGGGCAACATAGGGGCCGTGCTCCGCAGTGCCGACGCAGCCGGAGCGGATGCCCTGATAATCTGCGACCCGCTGACAGACCTTTACAATCCAAACCTGATCCGCGCCAGCCTCGGAGCGGCCTTTACAGTTCAGACTGCGGCGGCCGGCTCATCGGAAGCCATCGAATGGGTCAAGGGAGCCGGGCTCACCGTTTACACGGCCCAGCTCCAGGACTCACTCCCCTACTACGATGCCGACATGACCCGCGGCACAGCCATAGTCCTGGGAACGGAATCCGCCGGTCTGTCCGATATGTGGAGAAAGGCCGCCGACAGGCACATAAGGATTCCCATGCTCGGAAAGGTTGATTCGCTGAACGTATCGGTCTCGGCTGCAATACTGCTTTACGAGGCCGTAAGACAAAGAAATTCCAATGGATAGATTCGGACTTATCGGGGACCCGATCCGAAAATCGCTGAGCCCCGCACTTTTCACCGCCGGATATGACGGAAAATACAGATATGACCTCATAGAAGGCTCCGATTTCAACGCCTCATGGGAAAAGTTCCTTGAGGGATACAAAGCCATAAACGTAACGGCCCCCTTCAAGGAATACGCATTCGCCCAGGCCGTCGCCCTTGCCAAAAACGGGTTCGGCAGCGTTTCAGGCCCATGCCTCAAGACAGGGGCGACAAATCTCGTGGTAAAAAGGGACGGAGGAATCCATGCCTGCAACAGCGACTTCACCGGAATCATTCTGAGCGTGGCGGAATCGTTGTTTCCCGGCATAGTCGGACAGTGCTACGACACCTACGGAGACAAGGGCTATGTCAAAGTCCACCAATTCGTAAGGGAAAACGTGGACGAATACTACGGGGACAAACCCCAGGCTCTCGTCGTAGGCTGCGGAGGCGCCGGAAAAGCGGCGGCAGTGGCCGCGGCCGAAATGGGATACTCCACCGTGCTCATGAACAGGACACAGGCCAAGGCTGGCGATTTTGCCCTGGGCCTTCCCGAATACGGATTCATCATAGATTCCCTGTCCGACTTCAAGGCGGCGTTCAGAGAATGCGAGCTCGTAATCTACACCCTCCCGCTGGCCATAGAGCAGATTGCATCGTTGGACGAAGATGACTTCAAAGGAAACGGCACGAAAAAGAAAACCATACTGGAGGCCAACTACAAAACCCCCGGATTCACCGCAGGGGACGCATACAGCTACGTTTCAGGCAAGAAATGGATTTTATACCAGGCTCTCACAGGCTACGGAATCATGAGCGGGGAAGCTCCCGATTTCAAAGCGATGGAAAGAGTTTTGGGGCTGTGATTGTTTTTCAGCATTTTTGACTAACTTGCATAGGTTAAAACTATCGAAAATGTCACTGAACAAAGTCATGCTGATAGGCAACGTCGGCAAAGATCCGGAAATCCGTTACATCGACGGCAATTCCTCCAACGGACAGAAAGCAAAAGTCGCTTCATTCCCCTTGGCCACTTCGGAACGCTACAAGGACCGCAACGGTGAAACAAGGGAAATCACCGAATGGCACAACATCGTTGCCTGGAGAAACAGCGCGGACATTGTCGAACGCTATGTAAAAAAAGGCACTCAGCTCTACATCGAAGGCAGGATAAGGACGAGACAATGGACAGACCAGAGCGGTGTCAAAAGATATTCCACGGAGATAACGGCCGACAGCCTGCAGCTGCTCGGACGCCGCGGAGACGGCCAGGACGCCTCCACTCAGGGGCAGGATTCCCCATACAGCCGTCAGCCTCAGGCAAGGCCGCAGGCCGCGGAACAGGCACCTCGTCCGGCCGAGCCCAGGATTCCGGCGGAAAATCTGCCCGGAGCAGATGACGACCTTCCTTTTTAATGACTAACCGTCGCATTCAGCGAACAAAAAAAAGAATATTCAAGATGGCAAAAATAGATGTAGTACTCGGCCTCCAATGGGGAGACGAAGGCAAAGGCAAAATGGTTGACGTCCTTGCAGGCAGATATCCTGCCGTCGCAAGATTCCAGGGCGGCCCCAATGCAGGACACTCCCTGTACTTTGAAGGCAAGAACTTTGTCGCAAGAAGCATTCCTTCCGGGATTTTCAGGGAAGGTTCCGTGAACGTAATCGGCAACGGAGTAGTGCTGGATCCCATCTCTTTCCGTGAAGAATGCGGAAAAGCCGAAGCCTTGGGCGTCAATCCCTACGAAAAAATCAGGATTTCAAAAAAAGCCCACCTCATACTCCCTACCCACAGGCTGCTTGACGCAGCCCAGGAATATGCCGCCGGCAAAGGAAAGATAGGTTCCACACTGAAAGGCATAGGCCCCACATACACCGACAAGACGTCCAGACACGGGCTGAGAGTAGGTGACATCCTCGCCCCCGACTTCCGGGACAGGTTCAGCAAGCTCAAGGAAAGACATCTCCGCCAGCTCAAGGACCTCGGCTACGAGTGCGACCCGGACAAGGATGAAGCGGCATGGATGGACGCCGCACAATGGCTCAAACAGTTCAATCTCATCGACTGCGAGTATTTCGTCAACGGATGGCTCGATGAAAAGCCCATGCTCGCAGAAGGAGCGCAGGGCACGCTGCTCGACATAGACTACGGTTCATACCCGTTCGTCACATCTTCTTCCACATCGGTTGGGGGCGTGTGCACGGGCCTCGGTGTAGCGCCGTCAAAGGTCGGCAGAGTATGGGGAATCTTCAAGGCCTACTGCACCAGGGTAGGCAGCGGCCCTTTCCCGACGGAACTTTTCGACGCCACAGGTGACAGGATAAGAGAAATAGGGCATGAATTCGGTGCGGTCACAGGCAGACCCCGCCGCTGCGGATGGCTTGACCTCGTGGCCCTGAAATACGCCGTGATGATCGACGGCGTGACGGATCTCATCATGATGAAGTCCGACTGTCTGGACGGATTCGACAGCGTAAAAGTCTGCGTCGCCTACAAAGTCGACGGACAGATCACGGAGCATGTGCCTTTTGACACGGCGTCATCGATAGAACCCGTCTACAAGGAATTCAAGGGCTGGAAGAAGGACTTGAGCGGAGTAAGAAGCGAAAGCGAGTTCCCGGTTGAATTCAGAGACTACATCAGATTCATGGAAGAACATGTAGGCGTGCCCATCAGAATCATTTCCGTAGGCCCCGACAGGGAGGCGACCATAGAAAGATGACCACGGACAGAATCATCGTCAAAGGCGCAGGGGAAAACAATCTGAAGAACGTCTCGCTGGAGATACCCAAGTACAGAATCACCGTTTTCACGGGAGTTTCAGGCTCCGGCAAAAGCTCGCTGGTAATGGACACCATTGCCGCCAAATCCAGAAGAGAGCTCAACGACACCTTCCCCACCTTCGTACAGCAATACCTTCCGAAATACGGCAGACCCCATGTGGACAGCATAGAGGGCCTGCCTATTGCCATAGTCATAGACCAGAAGAAGCCGGCCCAGAATTCCCGTTCCACGGTAGGCACATACACCGACATCTACGCCCTCATGCGCCTGCTGTTTTCAAGGGTGGGAAAACCTTTCATCGGATATTCCGACTCCTTCAGTTTCAACAACCCGCAGGGATGCTGTCCGCGCTGTTCGGGATTGGGCGAAATCCGGGAACTCGACATCCACAAACTCGTGGACTTCGACAAAAGCCTGAACGACGAAGATACAATCCACTACATCGCCTTCCACAAAGGAGGCTGGCGCTGGATACGCTATGCCCACAGCGGACTTTTCGATCTCGACAAAAAGATAAAGGACTACAGCCCTGAAGAGCTGGACCTCTTCCTCAACAGTCCTCAGATCAAGCTCAAGAATCCGCCCGCGAACTGGCCCAAGACCGCCAAATACGAAGGTCTGATTCCGAGGATGTACAGAAGCATCATCAACTCCGAGGAAGGACTGCTTCACAGCGCCGTGCTCAACCCCATGCTCAAGATGGGCGTCTGCCCCGACTGCAAAGGGACGAGACTCAACAGCAAAGTGCTTTCATGCAAGATCGAGGGCCGCAACATAGCCGAAGTCTGCGACCTTTCCATCACTAAGCTGAACGAATGGATACGCAGTCTGAGCGACCCTCTGGCGGTGGATCTGAAGAAGGTTATAGGAGAACGGCTTGACGCGCTGGAGGAAATAGGGCTTGGCTACCTGAGCCTGAGCCGTCCCGTAGGAACACTCTCAGGCGGAGAGGCCCAGAGGTGCAAGATAGCCAAATACATCAACTCCTCCCTGGCGGACGTGCTCTACATTCTTGACGAACCGAGCGTCGGGCTTCACAACCACGACATTGAGCTTATGAAGAAGTCCGTGGCCCAGCTGCGCGACCACGGGAACACCGTAATCCTTGTGGAGCACCACAAGGAAATGATAAAAATCGCCGACCACATAGTGGACATGGGTCCCGGAGCAGGCCAGCTCGGCGGAGAGATTCTCTTTGAAGGCAACTACGAAGAACTGCTCAAAAGCGGGACGAGCACCGGAAGGATGATAGAAGAGAAATGTCCATTCAAGGCATCCCCGCGTCAGCCAAGGGATTTCTTCCATTTGGAAGGAGCTTCACTGCACAACCTCAAGAACGTCAGCGTGGACATACCCATGGGCGTGTTCGTAATCGTGGCAGGAGTGGCAGGATCAGGCAAAAGTTCCCTCATGGAGTGCCTGCGCAACAGCTGGCCCTCCCCTGACGAAGTAGTCTACATAAGCCAGAAAAGCATAGGGGTAAGCCTGCGCTCCACACCGGGAACATACATGGACGTGGCCGGTGACATACGCAAAGTCTTCGCCAAAGCCAACAAAACCAAGGAAGACTGCTTTTCCTTCAACGGAAAAGGGGCGTGTCCGGTATGCAAAGGCAAAGGAGTGATAGTCTCCGAGATGGCATTCATGGACTCGATAGAGACTGTGTGCGAAGCATGCGGAGGACTGCGCTATTCCCCGGAAGCTCTCAAGTATACGGTCACGAGCGCCGGCACCGGTGAAACTCTGAACATAGCCCGGGTGATGGATCTGAGCGTGAGACTGGCCTCCCTTTTTTTCAAGGGAAGCGTGATCGAAGAGAAGCTCAAACCCATGATGGACGTCGGACTCGGCTATCTCCACCTCAACCAGTCGCTTTCCACCCTGTCGGGAGGAGAACTGCAAAGACTGAAACTCGCCTCCTACCTTGGAGAGCAAGGAAAGATGTTCATAATTGACGAGCCCACGGACGGATTGCATATCAAGGACATACGCAACATAATCGAAGTTTTCGAAAGGATGGTGGACAGAGGCAACAGCGTCTGGCTTATAGAACACAACACGGACGTAATCCGTTCCGCAGACTATGTCATCGAGCTCGGCCCCGGTGCCGGTGAGGACGGCGGTGAGATCACCTTCACAGGCACTCCCGCCCAGCTTGCCTCCTGCCCCGCTTCAGTCACCTCCCCCTATCTTTAGTCTCCAGCCGACAATAGTCTTTCACCGACCGTATCCTGCCGCTGTCACCGGCCCGCAGTAAGATGCTCACACCTCACCGCACCACCATACCGGCAATACAGAAATGAGGAAGGCAAAGCTCTTGCCCTCCTCATTGTCTTATTTATGCTTCCGTACAGTGCCTATTTTCTGACCCTTACAGGACGGACCGACATCCCGGTTCGTCTATCTCTTCTTTGACCCAAATCTTGTATTCCATTCTCCTCATTCCAGCTTATATCCAAATAACAAGCGAACCCCGCCCAATTAAAATGAAGTGTAGAACTCCAGTAATAAACGCCAGGTTCCGCTTGCTCCTTATCGTACTTCGCACGCATGTAAGGGAAATACAATTCATTTCCGTTGATCTTGCTCTTTAGGACACAATGGCCGCCTTCATGGCCGTATCTTGTCAGTTCACAATTGTCCAACAATTCCTGAAATTCATCTTTTGTAGGCATTCTCCAGTCCGGCCCCCAGTTTACCGTAGCTGCGTCATCCATGCTCTCGAGGACCTCCTTACCGTCCACCTTACCAATGCCTTCATAATCATTGTATTTTGTAAGAGTTCTTTCGGTCCCTTGGCAATATTTGTAATTGCTCCAAGCATATGTGTCTTTCGACTTGGTCTCGCCCCAGGCAAAGAAATCGCCGGCCTCTTCCGGCTTGGACGCGCCGATGTTGCAGGTCGCCCACAGAAGGCCGCTCGGAAGACCGAGATCCACATATTCGTGTTCGGCAAAACCCGGGTCAATCTTCTCTTTGACCCCGAAAACGCTCCGTTTGATGGTGACGGCCTCGCTCCTGTCATAAACAATGGGGTTCGCATTCTCCAGTTCGAAGGTGACGGTAATGCCCTTGCTTAAAGTCTGCGGCAGCATAACAATGTAATACGGCTTCCCCTGTTCGAAAGTATCACCATCCTTCGGTGTAAGGACAATTTCTTTGGACGCTCCGTCCTCGGTGATGGAGCTTACGGGTTCTCCGGCGCCATCAAATTCTACTTTGACCTTCCCGGCAAGATTCTCACCGTCATTACCCTTTAGAGTCACCTTAGTGACGTCCGCTCTGGAAAGTGTGAACTTGATTCCTCCGCAGACATTTCTGAACTGCAAGTTGTCAGGCTCATTTCCCCCGGCATAGGCAACGGCTATGAAAAGCTTGTCGTCGAACGTTCCCTGAACGCCCTTCTGCTCCGCAGGCAACGATGTGGTGAGAGTAGTTCCGTCAAAGGCCGCAGCTGAATTGTAGGGATAAAGTCCCACGCGTACAGGAGATGACAAAGCCTCGGCGGAGACCTCATCGGAACTCGTGAAATCAGCCGTCAAAGCTTTCTCGCTGTTCTTGGAAACGTAATGTGTACTTTCATTGCCATAGAAAACGTTGATCCCGTCGGAAGGATTCCAATAAATGGTCCCGACTCCATTTTCTCCCACCTCCAGAACTGTTTTGGTGTCCGGCCCATTCTCCGTACTCGCGGTTATGTCAGGCAACGCACTGAACCCGTGCTGATTGTCCGCCGCCGTGTCTTCTTTGGTCGAGCAGGATGCCGCCGCAAAAGCGACCGCAGCTGCAAATGCAAACGCCTTTTTCATCACAGAACCTCCTCCGATGTCGTTTCGTTACCAATCCCCGTGTAGGAACCGCTGAGAATACCCTGTTCCATACCGATTTCAAACACCGTCACCTCAGGTGCGATGTAAGAGGCTGACGCCTTTTCCCTGTTGTCTTGTTTCATTTTTTTTGTTTTTGACTCAAATCAGAATGAAACTCTCTCCCGAATAAGGCAAGGTACTGCATACAACAAAAAACGGCCACACGAAACTTGCGTTCCGTATGGCCGTCCTTATTGACTTTCAATATATTAGCTACCCCCCCCCACTATCAGAAAGCGGGTATCATCTGAATTACTATAACTTACAAAATTCAACACTTATTTGTCGGATACAATAAAGCTCCGCACCCCCGCATTCCATGAAACGGAATGCCCGAGGGACAATTGCTCTGCGACCGCAAATATAGGAAAAAATTCTCATATCAGATAACTATCCTCCGATGATGGCGTGTATTCCCTGCTCCTCAAACTGCCTGATTATTCTTTGCTGCTCTTCGGCAGAGGGGGCCGTCATGCTGTAATTGTTCGGATTGTAGACGGTCCACATCCGCTCGTGTTTGCCCTTGCCTATGTCATGATAAGGCAGAATGTTCAGAATATCCGGCTTCTTGGGAAGAGATGCCAGAAATTCGGCGGACTTCTCCATATTGTCCCTGTCCCCGTTCACTTCATTGATGACAGGAATTCTGATCCAATAAGACGCCCCCAGCTCCGATATCAGCCTTATATTGTCAAGTATCAGTTCATTGGGCACTCCTGTCCAGAACTTGTGTTTCTCGGAATCCATGACTTTGAGGTCCACAAGGAAGAGTTCGCAATTGGCGGCGACTTCCCTCACCAGAGCGGGCTCAGCGTAAAGCGTGGTGTCCACGGCTCTGTGGAACCCTCTATTTCCGAGCTCCTTCAGAAGTTCCAGACAGTACTCGGGCTGGAAAAGAGGCTCGCCACCGCATAGGGTGACCCCTCCTCCGCTGTCCGTCATTATGCCTCTCTCCTTCTCCACTTCGGCCATCAGTTCATCCATTTTCCACTCCTTGCCGGACATTTCCATGGCCATGGTAGGACAGGCTTCGGCACATTTGCCGCATCTGATGCACTTGACAGAAGTAGGCATGATACCGTCTTCGGTGAGTTCTATAGCCCCTACGGGGCACGCATGCACACAACTTTGACATCCGATACACTTGCTTTTCTTGTAGGTCTTTTCCTTATACGGATGCCAGCTTTCAGGATTGTGGCACCATACGCATCTCAGGGGACAACCCTTAAGAAAAATGGTGGTCCGGATACCCGGACCATCATATACAGCATATCTTTTTATGTCAAAGATAAGATTAGATTTCGACATTCTCAGTTCTGTTGATGATATCGTTCTGGAGAGTAGCGTTCATGTCATTGAAGTAATCGCTGTATCCGGCCACTCGGACAAGCAGGCCTCTGTAGTTCTCGGGGTGAGCCTGAGCGTCATGCAGAGTGGCTGTGTCAACGATGTTGAACTGGATATGGTGACCTCCAAGCTTGAAGTACTCCCTTATAAGTTCCGCGAATTTCTCCAGATCCTTGTCTCTCTTCAGCAGGTTGGGTATGAACCTCACATTGAGAAGCGTGCCGCCGCTCTTGGTCTGATCGAGCTTGCCAAGTGACTTGATGACTCCGGTAGGTCCGTGAGTGTCCGCTCCATGTGCAGGAGAAGTACCGTCGCTGATGGCAGTGTGGGCATGACGTCCGTTGGGAGTTGCTCTGCAGACGGAACCGAAGTAATTGTGGCAGGTCGTGCTCAGCATGTTCATGTGAGTGAAACCGCCTCTGGTGTTCGGGTGTCCGTCTATGGCGTCATGAAGATCATCGTAAACCTTTACGGCGATGTCATCGGCGTATTTCTCGTCGTTCCCGAAGAAAGGAGTATGGTTGCGGATGTACTGGCGCATGACCTCGTTGTCCTTGAAGTCGCTGTCGCAAGCTTTGATAAGCTCGTCCATCGTGTACTTCTTGTCTTCGAAGACCTGCTTCTTGATGACGGCAAGGCTGTCGGTGATTGTGCCGAGACCCGTGCACTGGATGTAGGTGGTGTTATATCTGGCACCGCCTGCATAGTAGTCCTTGCCTTTCTTGATGCAGTCGTCTATGTAGAGGCTGAGGAAAGTGGCCGGAGCATAGAGAGCGAACATCCTTTCGATGTAGTTGTTGACTCCGAGCTTCAGGTTCACGAAGTAGAGCATCTGTTTGTGCCAGGCCTCGTAAAGCTCGTCATAAGACTTGAAGTTACGGGGGTCGCCGGTTTCGATGCCTATCTTCTTTCCGGTCTCCGGATCTATTCCGTTGTGCAGAGTGATTTCAAGAATCTTCGGATTGTTGAGGTAGCCGGTAAGCAGATAAGCTTCCTTACCGAAAGCACCGACCTCAATGCAGCCGGAGCATCCGCCTTCACGTGCGTCCTGGAGAGTCTTGCCCTGATTGGTAAGCTCCTTCACGTAAGTGTCGGCATTGAAGAAGGAAGGATAGCCGTGTCCGAGGCGGACGACCTTGATGGCCGCAATCAGGAAGTCCTGAGGGGTCTTTTCAGTCAGATGGACGCTCAGACCGGGCTGGAGCTCATGAAGCTCTTCCTGGATTTCCAGAATCATGTAGGAAATCTCGTTCGCGACAGCGTTGCCGTCCTTGTCGACTCCGCCTATGTTGATATTGGTGAAGTCGTTGTAGGTACCGGACTCCTTGGCGGTGATACCCACTTTCGGAGGCGCAGGCTGGTTGTTGAACTTTATCCACAGGCAGGAAAGGAGCTCCTTGGCTTTTTCACGGGTAAGAGTGCCGTCCTTGATGCCCTGCTCATAGAAAGGCCACAGATGCTGGTCGATATGGCCGGGATTCATGCTGTCCCATCCGTTGAGCTCGGTTACCGTTCCGAGATGCACGAACCAGTATGTCTGTATGGCCTCCCACATATTTCTGGGAGCGTGGGCCGGAACATGGTGGCAGACCTCGGCGATCTGGAGAAGTTCAGCCTTTCTCTTGGGATCTTCCTCCTTGGCCGCCATCTCTTCGGCAAGCTTTGCATGACGCTCGGCAAAAAGGATGGCCGCATCGCAGGAAATGGACATGGCCTCAAGCTCCTGCTGCTTGTCCGTGGCTTCAGGATCATTGATGAAGTCAAGAGCCGCGATTTCATCGGCAATCTGCTTCTTCACGTCAAGAAGACCGCGATGATACATCTTTCCGTCCATGGCAGTGTGGCCGGCAGCCCTCTGCTCCATGAACTCGGTGAAGACACCGGCCTCATAAGCCTCCTTCCACTCATTGGAGACATGGTTGAAGATTCTCTCGCGCTGAGTCCTGCCATGCCAATAAGGGATGACTTCCTTGGCGTAAGTGTCGATATCAGCCTGGCTTATATGGTATGGCTGAAGCTCACGGGTGTCAAGAACATGCAGATCCTCAACAGAGTGGCAAGTGAGTTCAGGGAAAGTGGGAACAGCCTTGGGGACAGGTCCTCTTTCACCGACAATCAACTCGTCTTTGCCGATATAGATCGTCTTATGCTTGCAGATCTCATAGAAGTTCTTTGCCCTCATGACAGGTACGGAGTACTTGCCATAATTCTCTTTGTAGAACTTCGTTTCAATGAGAGCCCTCTCAATGGTAAGGGTCGTCGGGGTGTCCAGACTCTGCTTGTGCAGTCTCTTGATCCTATCATTCATTCCCCCATCGTTCTGAGGGTATTTAATAGGGAAATTCATAAAAAAACAAAATTAATATTAACAACTATAACTGACTATAAGCGGTACAGCTGATTACAGTCTGTTTTTTGCTTCGTAAATCTCTTCGATAGTCATAGGCTTCTTAAGCGTACCGAGAAGTCTCGGACCGTTTTCCGTAATCACGTAGTCAAGCTCGTTCCTGAGACCGGTGAAGTTCTTCCACTCCTCGATCTTGTCGTAGTTGATGAACTCCGTGAACTTGTGTTCGGCACGCCACTGGTCGATGAGTTCCGGCATGAAGTAGATGCCCGGCTCAATCGTGAACACGAACCCCGCTTCCAGAGGTCTTGCAAGTCTGAGCGATTTGAAACCGAACTGGGTGCTTTTCTTCATCCCGTCGGTATAGCCCACATACTGCTCGCCGAGGTTTTCCATGTCATGCACGTCCAGACCCATGCTGTGACCGAGTCCGCAAGGGAAGAAAATGGCATACGCACCGCTTTCAGCGGCATCCTGCGCATTTCCTTTCATCAGTCCGATCTCCTTCATCCCCTCTACTATCTTAGCGGCCGCGGCAATGTGCGCGTTGCGGAAAGGAACTCCAATCTTCAGCGTATCCACCGCTGCCTTGAAGCTTTCCAGATGAATGTTGTAGATCAAAGCCTGACGCTCTGTAAATTTGTCACTGACAGGGAAGGATGACGACAGGTCACCAGCATAGTGCTCCGGGCTTTCACCGCCTGCATCCACCAGGAAGATGTCCCCCGCCTTGGCTCTGTGTATGAATCCATGGTTATGGAGCACCTGCCCCTGAACGGTGGCTATGGTAGGAAATGCAAGCATCGTGCCCTGCTCTTCATTGGCGACACGGAGAATGGCGGCGGCGATTTCGGCCTCATGCACCCCGGGTTTTACAAGCTTGAAAGCCTCAAGATGCATTCTCACGCTGATGTCCACCGCATGGTCAATGGACTTGATCTCTTCTTCGCTCTTGTGAAGACGCATCTCGATGACGGCTTTCTTCAAAGGAATCGAAACGTTGTCGGCTACGGCCTCGACCTCCATGCCCAAAAGTTCGTGAAGCCATATCTTGGTCTCCCCTCTGTAAGGATCGACATAATGTATTTTCTGGCCCTTCTTCTTCGCCGCGTCAATATAAGCTTTGAGAGACGAAAGAGGACGCGTGTCGCTTATGCCGGCAGGCACGCATTTTTCTTTGAGAGTCGGCTGAGGACCTCCCCAGACAATGTCGTCAATGGTAAGATCGTTGCCGAATATGATTTCCTTGTCTTCATCCACATCGATGACAGCTGCCAGAGAGGGGTAGCTGAGACCGAAATAGTAAAGGAAAGTACTGTCCTGACGATAAGGATAGGTATTGTCAGTATAATTCTCCGGCGCCTCGTCATTTCCGAGGAAAAGGAGCAGACCGCCGCCCATCTGTTTTTTCAGGGCGGCACGTCTGTTTATATAAGTTTCTTTGGGAAACATCATGATAGATTCCTTTAAAGACTGTTTTCAGCAGTGTAGAGGTTCACTTTCTTATGCTTGCTGATCTGGCCTTCGAAAGCAGGGAAATATTGTGAGATGAGATCATAAAGATCCGGATCATAAGCCTTGAGATCTTCACGGGTGTTCACCCAGAAATGCTTTCCGTCAGCGTGAGGCATCTCGGCGTTGACGTTGAACCAGTCCTGCACGCCTTCTGCCCAATACTCGGTCGCGTTCGTGTTGGCATAGACGTTCTTGTACTTGCCAGCCGCAAGAGCATTGTCAAGAAGAACTTGAAGCTTGTCATGGAATTCAGGATCGACGCTCTCTATGCCGAGCAGCTGGATTGAATGCGCAAACTCATGGATGAGGATATCCTCGGCCCAGTACTGGTCAATCTGATAGGCAAGGATGTTCTCTTCGGCGCAGGTCGTCAGCGGAAGTTCGGGAGTGCCTTCAAGGCCTCTGGCGCGGAGATCCCAGTTGATTTCCTTGTCATTTTTGAGATAGGCGTGCTCAGGAATGTCGGTAGTTCCTTCGTAGCGTGCCATGATTGCGACCTTGGTGCCGTTGTCCACCATGGCCTTGAGGACCTTGGGATCGAGCATGCTTGTCATGGCGTAGATTTCCTTTTCGGCCTGGACGAAGCATGAATCAGGAACTCTCCAGGACGAGATGACGGGAATTCCGTTCACGTTCACATACTTGCTGTAGAAATCAGGAAGCTTGAGGGACTTAGGAGGAGTCGTGATCGTGTATTCGGGAGTCTTGAATTCATCGTTGTCGGCGACCTCGGCCTCGGGTTTCGAATCAGGGCCGTAGAGGTTGACATAGGCATGACGGCCTATCTGTTCCTCAACAGGAGGGAAATACTGGGCGATAAGATCATAAAGACCCGGATCGTAAGCCTTGAGTTCTTCACGGGTGTTGACCCAGTTGTGCTTGCCGTCGGCATAAGGCATCTCGGCGTTGACGTTGAACCAGTCCTGTACGCCTTCAGCCCAATACTCGGCGATGTCGGTCTGTGCATAGGTATTGTCATACCTGTGCTCTTCCCTGGCTTTTGCAAGAAGCGCCTCAAGCTTGTCGTTTATGGTAGAATCGACCTGATATATGCCTACGAGATGGATTGAATGTGAAAACTCATGGATGAGAATATCCTCAGCATGATACTTGTCTATCTGGTAGGCCATAACGTTCTCTTCAGCTCCGGAAGTGAAAGGGAACTCGATCGAGCCTCCAAGACCTCTGGCGCGAAGGTTCCAGTTAAGAGTCAGGCTCTTGGGATCCCTGCCGATGTAACTGTGCTCGGGAATGTCCTCAGTGCCTTCGTAACGTCCCATTATGGCGACCTTCGTGTTGACCTTGCCCATGGCAGCGACCACCTCGGGTTTCAGGTAGCTTGTCATCGCATATATGACTTTGTATGCCTGAGTGAGAACGGAATCCCCTACCTTGCCTGAAGATATGATGTGGATACCGTTAGCGTTGACATATTTCTTGTAGAAATCGGAAAGACCGAGCGAGTCAGGAGGAGTGGTTATGGTGCAGTCCGGAATCTCAAGCGTATACTTGGTGTTCGATTTGCAGGACATCACACCGAAAACAGCGACAGCTGAAACTGCCATCAAAGTCAGAAGTCTTTTCATGTTTGTGTTTCGTGTTAAAAAAAATGGTCGTTTTTAAAGAAACGCGTTCCGGCACTGCGGCCGGACGCGTTCCAGAATATTCAGTTTATCCTATTTCTCTTTGAGATAAGAATAACGGTAATCGGTAGGAGAAACAAGAGTCTCCTTGATTACACGAGGGGTCACCCAACGGATAAGGTTCAGGATACTTCCCGCCTTGTCGTTGGTGCCGGATGCACGGGAACCTCCGAAAGGCTGGCAACCTACGACGGCACCGGTAGGTTTGTCGTTGATGTAGAAGTTTCCGGACGTGCAGCGCAGATAATCGGCAACTCTCTGAAGCTCGATTCTGTCCTGTCCGAAGATAGCTCCGGTAAGTCCGTAAGGAGACGTGGTGTCGCAAAGCTGTGCAGCCTCGTCAACCTTGTCATCGTCATAAGGATAAACGGTGAGGACAGGTCCGAAAATCTCTTCCTCCATTGATTTGAAGTGAGGATTTGAAGTCTCGATTACGGTAGGACGGATGAAGTAGCCTACGCTCTTGTCATACTGGCCTCCGAGAACCACCTCGGCATCCTTGGCGGACTTGGCGTACTCTATGTAAGATACGATGTTGTCGAAAGATTTCTCATCGATGACGGCGTTGATGAAATTCTCGGGATCCCTCACGTCGCCCATCTTGACTTCCGAGTCCATCTTCTTCATCTCTTCGAGAACTGCAGGCCAGAGGCTCTTGGGAATGTACATACGTGAAGCGGCGGAGCACTTCTGTCCCTGGTACTCGAATGATCCGCAGTAAGCGGCGGTGGCAACGGCTTTGACTGGAGCGTCAGGAAGTACGAAGATGTAATCCTTTCCGCCTGTTTCACCTACGAGACGGGGATATGAGACGTATTTCGTAAGATTCCTTCCGGTCTCCTGCCAAAGGCTGTTGAAGGTGCCCGTAGAACCGGTGAAGTGTATGCCGGCGAAATAATGTGAAGACGTGCACACATTGCCGATAAGCGAGCCGCTTCCGGGAAGGAGGTTCACGACTCCGTCGGGAACACCTGCCTCTTTGTACATCTGCATGAGATAGTAGGCTGTCAGGTAGGCTGTCGATGAAGGCTTCCAAAGCGCGACGTTACCCATCATGACAGGAGCCATTTCAAGGTTGGAGGCGATGGAAGTGAAGTTGAACGGGGTGACGGCAAGGATGAAGCCCTCGAGAGGACGCCATTCCGTGCTGTTTATTATACCCTGGGTCATCTTCGGCTGCTCCGAATAAAGAGCCGACGCATTGGCGACATTGTAGCGGAAGAAGTCGCAGGTCTCGGCTGCGGAATCAATCTCGGCCTGGTATATGTTCTTGCTCTGTCCGAGCATGCAGGCTGCGTTCATGACGGCACGATACTTCGTAGAGAGAAGTTCGGCGCATTTCATCATGATTGCGGCACGTACGGTCCAGTCTGTGTCAGCCCACTGTTTGCGTGCCTCCATGGCTGCATCGATAGCCATCTGAACCTCTTTCTCACCTACCTTGTGGTAACGGGCGAGAACGTGTTTGTGCTCGTGAGGGCATACTACGTCGGCGACATTGCCTGTACGGACTTCCTTGCCGCCGATGATGGCCGGAATGTCCACTACGGTGTTATACTGACGCTCAAGTTCCTTCTCAAGAGCTATACGCTCAGGAGAACCTTTGAGATAAGTCTTGACCGGTTCGTTTGCCGGAAGAGGAAATTTAACTATTGAATTTCTCATTGCATTTATGTTATTAAATGGTTTAGTTTTATATCTTTCCGCCATCAGGAAACATTTCCTGAATCAGGGCTCAAATTTAGTAATTTATAATCAATAAAAAATAGGAAAAGCGTCCGTTTTTTTAGCAAAACGACGCTTTTCCAAAATAAAAACATGATAAAGGAACCGTTCCTTTAATGTTTTTGGACAAAGTCCCTATTTTACAATAGAAATCGTTACATTGAACGGAAAACCGTTAAGAATGTTCTTGGAAACAATCTTCTCGCCTTCTTTGGCGTTGCTGGGATTATGTCCTATGCACAGGGCGTCTTTGGACTCAAGCCCTTCGTAATTGGCATATGCCTGCCAGAACCAGTACACATGACCGTCAGACCAGTTCGTGGCGTTTCCGTCAGCATCAACCCATTCACCGGGTTTATAGGTAGTCCAGTCACCGGACTTGCTTCCGTCACTGTCGACAGGATAGAAAACATCTATCTCGGACAGGTCCACATCGCCAAGCACCGATTTGACCACTTCCGAACTGAGGGTAAAATATCCTACCACCCAATTGTCCCCTGCGGCAGAAAGGGAAATGTTCGCGGTGATTTCCACTCCTTTCTCCGTTATGGAGTAGGTATAGGTGTGCGAAGTCGCGGAACCGTCTTCCCTGGAAAGCAGGCTGCCTTCTCCCTCGTAGTTGATCTCTTCAGGTATTACAGGAAGCTTGTCAGTATCATATTCAGGAGCGCAAGCCGCCAAAGCAAGCGCAGCCATAGAAATCATAAAAATCTTTTTCATGTTCAATTACAATCAATTGATGATAAACTACATATTGTCAGGAATCGAGTCATCGATGGCGACATCAGCGGCATACTTGCCGTTAGCGGATTCATAACCCGGATTCTGGCCAAGATTTTCATTGTCTCTCTGGTCGCTCTTTGCGATAGGGAATATGCACTTGTCGTTGTTTCCGTCAGCCTCATGGTTGAACCAGTTCCTGGTACCGAATGTACCGAAACGGATCATCTGCTGCCTGCGGAGACCTTCAAGAGCGAATTCGAATCCCCATTCATCGTACATTCCGGCGAACTGGATAGGATCGTTGTCATGTCCGGAAGGAACCGCTACCTGAGAAGCTTCGAGCTCCGCCGCTCTGCCGTTACGATCCCAATCATGGAGAACCCCGTAATTCTGGATGTCGGCAGTGGTGATGTCACCATAGGTGCAAAGTCCATACTGAACCTTTGACTTGGTGGATTTGAGCTCAGCCTCGGTGATAGGAGTGGATATGGAACGTCCGCGGACGGCGTTCACAAGCTCCACGGCCGTATGCTTGGTGCTGGGCGCACCGCGGAGGATGCATTCGGCGGCAGTGTAATAGGCCTCGGCAAGTCTGAACCAGGACACGTCGTTGCCCCAATGGTTCATCTTGGGAACGGCAGGGTTAACCTCATATTTGACCTGACGGCAGCCGAAGTCGACGCTGGTGACGGAAATGGAACCGTCGGAGTTGGCGCCGGAGATGGAGGGCAGGTAATTGAGGCAGTACCACGCTATGGAAGAAGGATCAGCCTTCTTCATCTGAGGGCCGTACAGCCATGTCTGTGCGAAACGTTTGTCAGCCGGATCGTATGCTTTGATGAACTGAGGGTTGGCGCAGTTTCCGCCCCAAGTGGAGTTGGCGTAGCCGAAGTGGTCGCGTCCCTGGGTCGGAGGATAGAATTTCATGCCCATCGAGAAAACGTGTTCACCTGTACCGTAAACCTCATCATAGGGAACGGCGAAGATGAGCTCGGGATTAGAATCATCCACATTCCATTTGAAAAGCGAGGAATAGTCGGATGCAAGGCTGTAAGGGCTGTTGTCGATGATGTCCTCGGCCAGAGCAAGGGCTTTGTCGTATGCAGGAACTCCTACATAAACTTCGGCGTTGAGATATACCCTCATGAGGGACATCTTGACGCCCCACATGTTCAGACGGCTGTAATCGCCTTTGGCCTTGGAAAGGACATCGTTCGCGATCACTTCCTCCAACTGTTTGGTCACGAATTCATATATCCTTCTTCTTGTGCTCTGCATAGGAGGTTCCGTATCGGAGAAATTGGTCACGAGAGGCACATTTCCGTGTGAATCAAGCAGAACGGCATACCATGTGGCACGTACGGCTTTGAGTTCGTCAATCGCGGCATCCTTGAGATCACCGGCAGGAAGAGAACCGTCCTTAAGCTGGTCAAGAACCTTGTTGGCAGAGTTGATGCCCTGGAAGGCATAGTAATAAAGAGAGGCCGGTGAGCCGGGATCGTCAGAGGTCCATTTGTGCCAATGCATCCTCTTGTACACACCGCCGTCGTCCCATCCGTTCGGACGGGTAGGGGTGATGATGACATCTGCAGCCTCTTCCTGGGCGTCGAACATACCGTACCAGTCCATGAACGCGCCGAATTCGGAATAGGCGTTTGCCAGAAGAGCGACCACATCCTGGTCTGTAGGAGCAAAGTCCTTCTGCACCACCTCGGAGTAGGCATGCTCCTCAAGATCGAAGCAGCCGGTCAGCATTGCGGGGGCAGCAGCGAGAAGAAGTATATTTTTTATTATTTTTTTCATACCGAAAGTATATTTAGAATGTCACGTTTACACCGAAAGTATAGGAACGGATGGTAGGATACTTGTCTCTTTCATCGGAACCGGCAGTGTAGCCGATGCTGGGAACCTCAGGATCGAGACCGGAATATCCGGTGATGGTAGCAAGATTGTGAACGGTACCGTACACACGGAGACGCTTCACGATTTTGCTGTTGAGCTTGAAGTTGTAGCCGAGCGTAACGTTGTCTATCTTCCAATAGTCACCGTCTTCAACATAATAGCTGACAGCTCTCTGGACATCGGAAATGCGTGCTTTCTTTCCGGTCTTCTCACCGGTCCTGGAATCTACGGCGTCATGAAGATCATAGGCGCATTTGAG
>CAYWPV010000032.1:0-18792 GCA_964460265.1 uncultured Muribaculaceae bacterium
CGCGTCGCCGCAAGCTGCTCCAGGATTGCCCTGATATCTTTGCCCTTAAGCTCCAGGTAACAAAGATTGTTTTTGAACGGAAACATGGACAGGATATCGTCAAGTATCACATCGCCCTGGGGCATGTCCACTCTGATGCCTCCGAAGTTCGTTATGCCGAAATCCACTTTTTTGCCGGCTTTTTCTTCAGCCGCTCTCATGAGTTCATCGATAAACCAGTCGGACAGTTCACATTCGGGGCTTTTTCGTATCATTGCCTTGGGCGCATAGGCTATGACCTCTTTAACTCCGGACATGGTTTTCTGAGAATCTATCAGAAGACCGGCCACCTTAGGAGTAACTCCTCCGCGAAATGTCCTTCCTCCCGGAGACAGGAAGCTTTTCCCTTTCATCTCTCCCAGGCACTCCTTCACATCGTCGGCTCCGCATGCTCTGACACCTGTTCTGGAACCGTCCATCCTGGCCCTGCTCCATGAAAAGCTTTGCGCCTCTGCTGCGGCCCCCACGGATGCGACGAGCACGAAAACCGCCAGGAATCTCTTTATAATCATTTTTGTTTCAACCATTTCCACAAATCTTTAAAACTCGATTTCTTGCCAAACATAAGTATCCCGACTTTGTAGATTTTAGCAGAACCCCATGCGCACACTACGAAAGTGACTATCAAAGTCACTATCGACAAGACCAATTGCCACGACGGGACTCCGAAAGGTATTCTGGCCAGCATGACAATGGGAGATGTGAACGGAATCATGGAGCCCCAGAAAACCAATGTGCTGTCCGGTGCCTTGAAAGCGTATATGGCTATGAAAAAACCTATAAGCAACGGAATCGTGACGGGTATCTGAAGCTGCTGGGTATCCGCCTCATTCTCTACGGCGGAACCTATGGCCGCAAACAGGGACGCATACAGCAGATAGCCGAAAACAAAGAATATGACGAACGAGATCATTATTTCTCCGTAATCCAGGCCCGTCAATGTCGAAATGATAGCGGATGCAGGATTGTCCGTCGTCTGACCCGATGCGGCCAGACTGTCGGTGATGCCGCCTACATCGACCCCCGGTACGGCAGAGGATTCTCCGCCCAGGCTTGACATGACAGCATCGGCCGAACCCGTGCCGGCCGATATTTTATCCATGCCGACGATGCCGCTGAAAACGGACACGAGCAATCCCGTAAGCACAATCCACATGAAAAACTGGGTGAGCGCGACAAGAGCCACACCGATTATCTTGCCGAACATCAGTTCCGTAGCCTTGACGGACGATACCAGGACTTCCACTACCCTGCTGGACTTTTCCTCTATGACCGATGACATGACCATGCCGCTGAACATGGCTATGAACATGTAGATGATTATGCCCAGAAGCATGGAAACAATCATGTACACTTCCGAAGAGGTAAGAGTTTCACGTCCTGAATCATCAAGCGTATATGTGGTAAGCCTTATGTCCGTCTGCACGCTTTCCATTATTTCTTCCAGATTTTCCACTCCGCTGGTCCTGATCCTGTATTCTTCGACAGCCTCGTTCACACCGGACTGGATATAATCCGTGAGATCCATACCCAGCGGTTTTCTGGAATAAGATTCGACTCTTAGCGTCTTGGCTACAGTGTCCAACGGCGTGACATGGACTATTCCGTCATATCCGTCTTTATCCATGTCCGCCTTCAAGGAATCGAGTCCGGAGCCTGTCCGGTCATGGAACGAAACATTCTCACCGCTTTCAAGAAAAGGAAGAACGATGCCGGATTCATCCATGACCGCTATGTTCTTGGGCTCTTCCTTGGCTGAAGACATGATCAGTCCCGGCAAAATGCAGAAAGCCGCAAAAACGACCGGGACCAGAAATGTCAGGATTATAAAAGATTTCTTCTTTACACGGGTAGCGTATTCGCGGTTGATGATAACCCCAAGTTTATGCAAGTCCATCTTATGCTCCTTCCGTAACAAGTTTGATAAAGATATCGTTCATTCTCGGTATCAGCTCCCGGAATGATTTTATGTCAACGTCCTGGGAAGCGATACTTTTCAGTATGTCATTTGACCGTACGCCGGCTTTCATGGCAAGGACTGCGGTATGGCGTCCCGAATTGTCCTCATCGGAAAGGACAGCGTACAATTCAGGCAAGGCCACGAGAGGATGTTCTCCCGAATAGACAACTTCAACATTGTTGCTGCCGTATCTTCTCCTGATTTGCTCGACTCCCCCCTTGACGACAAGTTTAGATTTGTTGATGAGGGCGATGTTGTCGCACAGCTCCTCCACGGACTCCATATTGTGGGTAGACAGAATCACTGTCGCTCCTTCTTCCTTGATACGGAGAATCTCCTTGCGGATGAGCTCCGCATTGACAGGATCAAAGCCTGAGAAAGGCTCGTCAAGAATCAGCAGCTCGGGCTTATGGACAACCGTGGTGATGAACTGGACTTTCTGTGCCATTCCTTTGGAAAGTTCCTCCACCTTCTTTTTCCACCACCCTTCTATTCCGAAACGGACAAACCATTTTTTCAATTCGCTCTGTGCGTCATGCGAGGACATACCTTTGAGGCGGGCAAGATACATAGCCTGTTCGCCGACTTCCATCTTGCGGTAAAGCCCCCTCTCTTCGGGAAGATATCCTATTTTCTCAACATCATTCTGAGTTATCGGACGACCGTTGAACAGGACCGTGCCCGATGTCTGAACCGTTATGCGGTTGATAATTCTTATAAGCGTGGACTTGCCCGCTCCGTTAGGGCCGAGAAGCCCAAAGACAGTACCTGCGGGAATATCCACGGATACCGAATCGAGAGCGATTTTCTCTCCGAAACTTTTGCAGATATCCTTACATTCTATAATACCCATCCACAATCATGTATTTAATATTTTAACCGTCAGTTCCGTCAAAAGCCCGGAAGGAGTCGAAAAAGAACCGTCTCCTCCCTTGCCTTTGTAATCATACTCCTCTATCAAGGATATGATCTTCATGCACTTCAACAGGGGATAATTCCTTACGGCATTGTCATATTCGCTAAAAAAGAACGGCGGGACACCCAAAATTCCGGTTTTCTCCGAAGCGGACGGATTGGGATTCTTCAGGAGAAAAGACTCATATCTCAATATTCTTCCGAAATGGTTGAATATTGCGGCTGTCGCCGGCGGCATTGCAAATTTGGGCTGTTCGCCAATGTATGCGGCAATCTTGAGTGCAGCCGGGGCATTCCTGGCGGAGAGAGCCTTGGTAAGCTCGAAAATGCTGTATTCACGGCTTATCCCGACATTTCTTTCAATATCCGCCGAACCTATCCTGACCGTTCCTTCGGGGAGGTTTTTAAGCATCTTGTCCGTCTCGACAGCGACCCGGCTCAAATCGGGCCCGGTAGACTCGGCCAGAAGGGCTGCGGCATCCGGCGCTATCTCAAGCCCCCTGGCGCTGTAATATGAAATAATCCATGAAGGCATCTGATAATCTTTCAGCGCAGGCGATTCAAGAACCACTCCGGTTTTGGATATGGTCTTGTACAGTCCCTTCCTTTTATCCAGGCTGGCTCCGTGAAGCAGGATCACAAGCACGGTGGAATCGGTAGGAGACTCGCAATAAGCGGAAAGGCCCTCAAGTGTCTTCATGTTCTGAGCCTCCTTCAATACAACAAGACGCCGTTCCGACATCATAGGATAGCTGCGGGCCTCGGAGGAGACCTTTCCCGCGTTCGAATCGATGCCGTAGAATATCGTCTGATTGAAATCCCTCTCGGATTCGGCCAATGCATGTGCCACAATCTCGTCACAGGCCCGTTCCGGATAATACGGCTCTTCTCCCATGAGAAGATACACAGGAGAAAAGATGCCTTTCCCGACATCTTCAACTATTTTTCCGAGTACCTGTTCGGCACCGGGTGCACGTCCTTTCGCCATAACATCAAACCGTATCGATGCAAATTTAAGAAAAAGCGGCTGAAAAGCCAGAAGACTTTCCAACCGCATGATGTCAGCAAATCTGCGATCCTATGCTTCGGAACGTTTCTCCTTGTTCCTTACCAATTTCTCCTTCATAGCGTCCACAGCCTCCGTCACTGCTTCTTCAAAAGATTTAGCCGTCTTTTCCATCAAAAGATTGTCTCCCGGAACGCGGGCCTCAAGCTTCACGCTCTTGTTTTCCGGCTTTTCCTGCAGCGACAAAACCACTTCCACACTGGTAATCGAATCATCGAACCGCTCCAGCTTAGACACCTTCTTCTCTACATAGTCCAGAAGTTTCCGGTCTGCATCGAATTTCAGGGATTGGACACTGATCTTCATAATTAACCTCCTCTTTTTGCCCTTGGGTGGGCGTTAATATAAGATTGCTTAAGTTTTTCGATGGAGGTATGCGTGTAAACCTGCGTCGCAGCCAAAGAGGAATGTCCGAGGAGTTCCTTTATGGAATTCAGATCCGAGCCTTCGTCAAGCAGCTCCGTGGCAATGGTATGCCTGAGCGCATGCGGAGATTTCCGTCCTGTAACCCCTACGCTTCCGAGCTCCGCCCCGACTATCCTCTGCACCGCCATGGGATAGAGTCTTTCCCCTTTTTCCGTGACGAAGAGAGGCGCCGACAGATTTCGCGCGCAATCCCGCATCTTTTCAGTCGCTAGTAAATATAGCGAAATTTCTTCTGACAAACTTGGCAAAATCGGAATTTCTCGCATTTTGGCACCTTTTCCCAATACCCTGATGACGTTTCGGGAGAAATCCACGGAAGAAACATCAAGTCCTATCAGCTCGGCACGACGTATCCCCGTATCGAACAACATCCTCATCACGAGCCTGTCCCTGATTTCCTTCCACACGTTCACGGACGTTTTGTCTCCGCCGAGGATTAGCCCGATCCTGTCCGGAGATACCAGCGGTGAAGTCAAATCGAAATAATGCCTGATGTCTCCATCTTTATACACGACAGGAAGACGGGCCGGGACCTTGGGTCTGGAAACCATGTGCACAGGATTCGACTGAAGAAGTCCCTCGGACACGAGATAACGGCAGAATCCGCTCAGCACGGATATATGCAGATTGACTGTGCGCGGGCTTTCCTTCTTTTCGTCCAGCTCATAAACTTCAAAGTTCCTTATGGAATCTACCGTCAACGACTTGACCACATCTTCCTCGGAATCACCGTATGCACAGTATTCCACATAGCGGCCCAGCGCGTCACGGTAGATTTCAGCAGTCCTGGGAGAATATCTTCTAATCGAAGATATGTATGATATGTATCTGTCTATAAGATTCATTTCAACGCCTTGAGACCTATGGAAGAGGCATAGGAGCGCATGAGTCCGTCAGCCGCCTCAAAGCTGTTTTCAATCTCTCCGTCCAGAATAGCGTCCTTGACCCTTTCCTTGACAAGACCTATTTCCTTGCAAGGTCCGATTCCGTATACTTCCATGACATGCTCCCCCGTGATGGGATTCTTGAAATTCCTTATCTCATCCTTTGCCTCGACCTCCGTCAGCTTTTGTCCGACAAGCTCGAAATTCTTTCTGAGTCTGGCAACCTTAGACGGATTCTTGGAGGTGATGTCCGCGTTGCAGAGCAGCATCAGATCCTCTATCTCATTGCCGGCATCAAACAGCAGCCTCCTGACTGCCGAATCCGTAACGCCGTCATCCACAAGAGCGACCGGTCTGTGGTGCAGGCGGACGAGTTTCTGGACATATTTCATCTTCTCGTTCAACGGAAGCTTCAACTCCCTGAAAATACGCGGAACCATTCTCGCGCCTATGACTTCATGCCCATGGAAAGTCCAGCCGACAGACGCATCATAACGTTTGGAATATGGTTTGCCGATGTCATGAAGCAGTGCCGCCCAGTGAAGCCACAGATTCGGGGCGGTCCGGACGCTTTCAACCCATTCTCCCCCATCCTCGCTCAAAGTGTAATCATGCAGTTCTCCCTTGGAAATCTTCACTTTTTCTGTAGCGCACACATTGTCCACGACCTGCAGCGTATGGTAGAAATTGTCTTTATGCCCGCGTCCGTCCACGGTTTCCACGCCCTTGAGTTTCGCAAGTTCCGGAAGAATGTAATCTATTAGTCCGGTACTGTCTGTCAAGGCGAGCCCGACGGAAGGTTTCGGGGTGAGAAGAATCTTGTTCAGCTCTTCCGCTATGCGCTCCTTCGACAGAATGGTCATCCTGTCCTTCATGGCTGTCATGGCGGCAAGACATTCCGGAACAATGGTAAACGGATGTTCCGGAGTCGACAGCTTGGAGGCGAATCGGACTGCCCTGAGCATGCGCAAAGGATCGTCACTGAAAGTGACATAAGGATCAAGCGGAGTCCTGATTATCCCTGCGGCAAGATCTTTTATACCTCCGAAAGGATCGGAAAGAGCACCGAAGTCATCCTTCTGAAGGCTCAGAGCCAACGCGTTGATTGTGAAGTCCCTTCTTTTCTGGTCGTCCTCCAAAGTACCGCTTTCCACCACAGGCTTGCGGGAATCCCTGCTGTAGGATTCCTTTCTTGCCCCGACGAACTCCACTTCCGCCCCATGATAATGAAGCATGGCCGTTCCGAAATTTTTAAATACGGACACGTTGCATTTCCGCTTTTCCGAAGACCGCACCCTTTCGGCCGTGGCTTCAGCCAGCTCAATGCCGCTGCCTTCCACTACAATGTCTATGTCGTCACCAGGCCTGCCAAGAAAACAATCCCTGACATAGCCTCCAATGACAAAGGCTCTTACACCCAATTCCGAAGCCACGTCCGAGACAAGCTTGAACACCGGCGCGTCCAGAAATCCATTCGTTATCGTTCCGCTCACTTTACAGTCATTTCATCATAGGTGGGAACTTTTTCCATGAATTGCATTTTCCCGTCCTTTTCTCCGGCAAAATAAGAAATTTTCCCGTTTGTCACAATTATGTATCTGACATCAAGAATGCCGGCATATCTTAAAGCCTGTTCCAGAACCGCCCTGTCAATCTCCACTTCCGGACGTTTGCATTCTACAATCAGCAGGGGGCGGAGCTCCCTGTCATAGACAAGAATATCCGCCCTGAACTCTTTAACCCTGCAGCCGCCCAAAACTCCGGTAAGCTTTCCGGACTTCATCCCGACCTCGCTCATCATGAGCTGCATCGGAACTTTAAGCTCATCGTGAAGAACTTTTATAAACCATTGCCGGACTTCTTCTTCCGGAGTAAAGGCAACCTGCTTCCTGCGCAGAGGATCGTATATCGTCATTTCTTCTTCGGGAAAAACAACGAATAAAGAATCGGCATTATCACAAGGGTGACGATCGTACCGACGGTAAGACCGCCCATGATCGTGGCGGCAAGCGAGCCGAACAGATCATCGGAAAGAAGCGGTATCATACCGAAGATGGTGGTAAGCGATGACATCATCACAGGCCTGAACCTGGACGCGGAACTCTCTATCAGAGCAGTGAAAGGATCCGCATCAGGCGTCATCCGCAGATTGATTTCATCCATGAGCACGACTCCGTTTTTGATCATCATACCTATCAGTCCGAGAATACCCGCAATGGCGACGAATCCCATGGCCTTGCCGGAAATCCAGATTCCAAGCATCGCGCCGACAAACAGCAAAGGCACCAGGCAGAAAATGATCAGTGTCTTCTTGTAGCTCTTGAACAGCATGATGAGTATTGCAATCATAAGGATGATCGCAAGAGGCAAGGTCGCGAACAAATAGCGCATGGAATCTGAGCTGGCCTTGGCCTCGCCTTCCCATGAAAGCTCATACCCTTCGGGAAGTTCGATCTTGGACAAATCCGCAGCCACGACTTTTCTCACCTGTTCAGCGGTATATCCGGGCAGGACATTGCACTGCGCACGCATGATTCTTTCCCCGTTTTTGCGCATCACCTCCGGATATTCCCATTTAAGATCTATCCCGTTGATGCTCTGGCTGAGAGGAACGGTGGCCATGACGCTTTCAAGCAATTCTTCCTTGGACATGGCGCCCGTGGCCAAAGCGAGAAGATCATCCCTGTCGATATTCTGTATGGACGGAAGCATTGAGAAGGTAGGCACGTTGGAAAGCATCTCTATCGGTTTTCCGTTCTTATCCACACTCTTCAGGACAATGACTTCTTTCCTCGCCCCCTCGTATATCGTCGACACGGGGATACCGTCCGTGGATGCAAGCAGCGAGAGACTCAGCTCCTGACGGTTTCTGCCGCTGCGTCTGGCCTCCGGCTGATTGTAGTCAACCACGAGGTACGGTACTTTTTCACCCCAGTCGGAAGTGACCAGTTCGGCTCCCTCGGTTACACGCATTATGTCCTGAGCCTGCTTGACGAGTCCCTGAAGGACCTCCGGATCCGGGCCGCTGAAACATGCCTCGACAGGATAGTTGCTGGACATGAGATTGTATCTCTTCAATCTCAGGTAAGAATCGGGGAAATGTTCTGTCAGATAATCCTGTATTTCCTGGAAATTCTTCACCAGATCTTTTCCGGAGGTGAAGTCAACTATCAGTTCCCCGTAGGAAAGCGCCGGCAGGGCAATGCTTCTGACAAGGTTGTAACGGGACGGCGTTCCGCCCAAAGACATCGTGACATGGGTCACGTCTTCTCTTGAAAGAAGATACTCCGAAACCTTGTCAAGTTCCTCCTTTACGTTCTTCCCGGAATTGTTCTCACCCGTTTTGCATTCTATATATAGCTGATTGTAGCTCATGTCCGGGAAGAAGCTCATCGGAATATGGTTGAACAGAACCAGGCTTCCGAACATCAGGGCAATCATCATCGCTATCGTAAGAATCCTGTGATGCAGTCCCCATGACAAGGTAGCGCGGAGCATGTCGTAAAACTTTCCCTGATAGGGATCGCCCTTGTCGGGTTTCACCTTCAGGAACCTGTCCGACATCAGAGGGACGACGGCCAACGCAATCGCCCAGCTGAGTATAAGCGAGATGCAAAGCACGATGAACAGATCCCTCACATACGTACCCGTCGTGTCAGGAGACAGATACAGCGGAAGGAATGCCATGACCGCGACAAGAGTGGCGCCCAGAAGAGGCATGGCAGTTCGGCCTCCGATATCTGTAAGCGCATTGATACGGGGCTCCCCCTTCTGCTTTGCCAGAAGGATGCCGTCAACTATGACTATGGCATTGTCCACCAGCATGCCCATGGCAAGTATGAACGAGCCGAGCGACACCCTCTGCAAAGTCCCGTCAAGCATGAAAAGCCCGAGGATAGACCCCAGAACCGTGACGACAAGGACGATTCCCAGAAGGATTCCGCTTCTGATGCCCATGAATACCATCAGCACTACGACGACTATGAGCACCGATTCCAGCAGGTTTATGAGGAAGCCTCCGATTGAAGATCGCACCTCCTGCGGCTGGAAGAACACTTTGTGGAATTCGAGTCCCATGGGGAGACGGTTGGAAACCAGCGAGTTGACCTTTGATTCAACAGCTTTTCCGACCTTCAGGATGTCCGTGCCGTCCAGCGCGGATATGGAAATGCCCAGAGCCGGGACTCCGTCATAGTACATGGCATTGCGGACAGGCTGCTGGTAAGACTCTTTAAGCTCCGCTATATCCTTAAGCCTCAGCTGGTCATCTTCATGTCCCTGTATGAGCACGTTGCCGAGTTCATCGATTGTCCTGTACTTGTCATTGATGCTCACCCTTATCCTCTGTCCGCCGTTTGTATAATAGCCTGGATAGACCGTCGCATTCTGCCCTTGAATAGTCTGGATGACTTCAATAGGCATAACTCCGAGAGTGGCCAGCTTGTCCTGATATACGTTGACATCTATCGACGGGGTCATATCACCATAAATCTCGACTTTGGAGACTCCTTCTATATCCTGAATCTCACGTTTGACGAGATTGGCATAATCCACCATTTCCTCATTGGAGAAGCCGTCCGAGGTCATTGCGTAAAAGATGCCGTAAACATCACCGTAATCGTCCATGACGGTCACGCTCACGCCGGAAGGCAGATCAGCCGCGGCGTCGCTGACCTTACGCCGCAAAATATCCCAACATTGCTCGATATCGGCATCCTGCGTCTTCACATCCAGAACTACGGTCAGCAGAGCGAAATCCGACATGGACTTGCTCGTAACCGAAGACACTCCCTTCATGGATTTGATCGCCTTTTCCAGAGGGTCGGACACCTCAAGTTCAATCTCGTAAGGGGACGCTCCGGGGAAAGTGGCCACCACCATCGCCTGCTTCACCGTAATCTTAGGATCCTCCAGCTTCGGCATTTCATAATATGCATATATTCCGCCGAAGGAAATCACAAGCACGATAAACCAAATCAGCTTATCGTTGCCGAGAGCCCATTTGCTGACATTCATAGGAGACCTCCTACATTTGTTTTGGACTCGGCGGGCAGGGGTTTCACCGCCATTCCGTCTTCAAGCATTCCGAGTCCCGCCGCCACGACGATGTCTCCCTCGGAGACCCCGCCGTCAAGAATGACTTTGCCGGTGTTGGTCATCTGCGCCACTTCCACCGGTGTCGAACGGACCGTGCCGTCTCTGTACACCCACACGCAGCTCCTGCCGTCTTTCTGGGACAAGGCCTCAACCGGTATGGACAGTTTCTGTCCTCCTTCGGAGGCATACTGCACTTCCACCATTGCCGACATGCCCGGAGCGGGGACGTCAGCTCCATCAGTAACCAGACTGAAAGTGGTAGTATACAGCTGGTTGAGATTGGCCTTAGGGGTTATCCCTATGAACTTCAGCTTGTATTCCTTGCCTTTTATCGCATCGAATGTGCAGCTTGCGCCCACGATATTGCCCGAACGGATGAAAAAAGAAGTGGGTATGTTGATTTCGACTTCCGGAGCGGAAGATGAAATCATCCTGATGACGGGCAATCCGGCGGAAACGGTTTCTCCCTCATTATAAAGGATGCTCTGGACATATCCCGAATAAGGGGCCTTGAGCCTTGTGTCGGCAAGCGCATCGGTATGAGCCTGAAGCTTCGCCTCTATCTGCTTCATACCATACACTGCTTTGTCGTAATCTTTCCGGGCTATGGTATTCTTCTCATACAGGGCCACGGCTCTGTCGGCATCCGCCTTTATTCCATCGTACTCCGCCTTTGTCGCGGAGAGCTGAGTTTCGTAGTCCCGATCATCCATTACGGCCAGTACGGCTCCTTCCTTTACGAAATCGCCCTCCTTCACAAGAATGGTTTTTATCTGTCCGGCGACTCTGAAGGCAACTCCGGACTCCTTGGCCGCCTTTACCCTTCCGGGAAACTCTGCAACCGCCGACAAATCCGAACTGACCTTCACAGTGTCGCATTTGACATATCTGATCTGATTTTCTGCCGTCTTTTTACCTGCACATCCCTGAAAAAGAAAAGCGGCCGCCAATGCGACGATAAGCAAAAATTGTCGATTCATCTTCTCATTTTTTTATAAAAGCGGTGCAATTTAGCTCATTAAACTAACAAAAACAACCAGTGTTTCAGTGCGATGAAGCCGAGAAATTTTCTTCAACTCTTTTTTGATAGTCCGGTTTTCGCTATTTTTGGTAAAAAAGGGAAAACATATAAAAGACACTAATCTACAACCCCCCTAAAAATGTTCGCGAAATGATTCGATCCATGAAATGTGCAGCCATTTTCACGGCTTTGGCACTAAGCGCCATCCTGCCGGCACATGCGCAGAAAAAACAGGCGGCAAGACAGGAAACGCCGAAGGAACGCAGGCCTGATCCTTCCGAAGAGATAAAAACGGTTGCTGACAGGATTTACAACTATCTGGAAACATGCACTCCGGCGAGTCTTACGGATGAGAACGGAAAGGAAATCAAGGACTACAGCCTGATTGACAAAAACAGCAGCCTGAAAAAGGGAGACTTCAGCATAATCTCCTACGAATGGGGCGTAACCTATTCCGGAATGCTTGCTCTGAGCGAAGTGACAGGAGACGAAAAATACGCTGAATATGCCACCGACCGGTTCAAGTTCCTCGGAGAAATCTATCCCTATGTCCAGAAATATGGTGACGAGACCGGCTACGCCATGAAACTTTATGCATTGCGTACTCCGCGGTTCCTCGATGACTGCGGGGCCATGTGCACCGCCATGATCAAGGCGACTTTGAAGAATCCGTTCGATGCCATGGGTTACCGTGCCCTTCTCAACAACTGGTTCAATTTCGTGGAATACAAAGAGTACCGTCTGGGAGACGGAATCCTGGCCAGAAACCGCCCGGCACCGAACTCCGTATGGCTTGACGACATGTACATGGGAATCACGCCTATAGCTTACCGCGCAAAACTTTCACAAAAAGAAAGAGGAGACCTCACCCAAAAATTCTATGCGGAAGCCGTGAATCAGATAGAGCTTTTCAAGAAATATCTGTGGATTCCCGAAAAAAATCTGTACAGGCACGGATGGATTGAAGGTATGAGCGAGCACCCCGACTACCATTGGGCCAGGGCGAACGCATGGGCGATGCTGACCCTGTGCGATGTTCTCGATGTCCTGCCCGAATGGCAGCAAGGAAGAGATGCTGTTCTGGAACAGCTCAGATCGCTTATCCGCGGAATTGCGCCTCTGCAGTCTCCCGAAGGAAGGTGGCATCAGCTGCTGGACATAGAAGAAACCTACCTGGAGACAAGCGCAAGCGCGATCTTCGTATATTGCATAGCCCATGCCGTCAACCGGGGATGGATTGACCGCACCGCATATCAGGACATCGCCAGAAGCGGATGGAATGCAGTGGCGGCACAGGTAAATGAAAAAGGGCAGGTCGAAAACACCTGCGTAGGAACGGGATTGGGATGGACAAATACATTCTACGCCAACCGTCCTCTGAGCGTCTATGCCGCTCACGGCTACGGGCCGACACTGCTTGCCGCCGCAGAAATGCTCAAAATGTACGGAGACAGAAACCGGCAGAATGCCGATTCAGGATCACAACCCGTCCTGAACGGAAAATATGAAAACAACTCAAAAGCCAGCGCAAGCCAGAGTGTCTTGTCCGCTCCCGTATTCAACGGTCTCATACCGGGAATGGAAGGTTACGGAGGAACAGTCCGCGAAGAGGGCAAACCGATGATTTTCCTTGCCGGTGACTCCACCTGCAAAAACGGAATGGGCGACGGCTCAAACGGCCAGTGGGGCTGGGGCAGCTTTTTCAAGGAATACACAAAAGACTGCACCGTGGAGAACGACGCATTGGGCGGACTCAGCAGCAGAACCTTCTTCAACGGCTCCAACTGGGCGAGAATAAGGGACAATATCAAAGAAGGAGATTTCGTACTCATACAGTTCGGCCACAACGACATGTCCCCGATCAACAGCGGAAGGGCACGCGGAACTCTGAGCGGCACGTCCGATGAACCGCAGACTTTCGTGATGGAGAAAAACGGAGGCCCTGAAACCGTATACTCTTACGGCCACTATATCCGCATGATGGTGCGTCAGACTCTGATGAGGGGAGGCATCCCCATCGTGCTGTCTCCTACCCCTCAGAACAGCTGGACCGGAGAAAATGAAATCAAAAACATGGACGGCACATACAATGCATGGTGCGAGACCGTAGCCGGAGAAGAAGGTGTCACTTACGTCAATGTCAATGACATAGTCGGGTCAGAATACGAAAAATTAGGAAAAACCGAAGCGCAGAAAGACTACTTCGCCGACGGTGTGCACACGAAGGAAAAAGGTGCAAGGCTTTACTGCCTTGAAATCTCCGAAGCTCTGAAGAAGTCCGGAAATCCCATAGCAAAATATATGAAATAGACCGGGACATTTAACAAATGAAGCAGGGTGGCCAAGTCGAACTGACTTTCAGGCCACCCCGCTTCATTTTAGGCTGCCGGTAAGGGAGCCCTCAAGATTCATCAGTCATAAGTCCCCGCCGGATGCTTGGGGTCCCTTACGGATACATCCCAGATCTTGCATCGGAGATCGCTTCCTTCAGGACCGGAAACATACAAGGTGACGACATAGTGCGTACCATCCTCTTTGTACTCATGAACAGGATTCTGTTCTGTGGAAACGGTACCGTCACCGAAATCCCATTTCCATGAAGTGATGTTGCCGTAACTCTTGTCACGGAACACTACCACCCTGGTATCCTTGATTACGGTATGGGTCCAGGCTGCCTCCACAGGACGCCTGAACTGTTTTTCAAGCGGCATGAGAGTGAACAGACGCTCCATGGAAGCATTCCCGAACATCCTGTGGTACTTTGAAAGATTCCAGAAACCGTTGTTTCCCTTTCCTCCGTCATAATCGATTACCGCCCAGGAAAGGCCGATCTTCTTGCCGGGATAGAAATCGCTCTCTTTGGAATAGGACGGACCGTCGGCACCGGCATAATCGAAGACCGTTATGTAAAACTCGAATTTGAGCTTTCCGCTTTCCCCGTGCTTGAAACTGTAGTCATAGGCATAGTTGGCATAAGGAAGTTCCTTCAGCCACTGCTGCGGTCCCCAGACCATGGTCCATTCTTTTCCGGGAGTAGGAGGTGTCATTATATGATAATTCTGAGCATGGACGTTATGCATATAGAAATATGCGTCTATCCTGCTGGTAATCTTGTCATTGAGTCTAAACTCATCTACATGCGGACCACCGGAGAGATCTCCGTCGACAACAATCTCGAAAGTATCATTACGGAGCTCCAGCTGATTGAAATCCCAGAAATCATCGTAGGCTTCATAGTAAAAATACAGCCTGTTCAATCCGTCTACCCATCCGACCTTCACCTTTATGTCAAGAGTGGATTTGTCCACAGACTGATGCTTGTGGCTGTCGTCCCACATCTCGTCCACGGTAACAGCATAACTGTCAGGGACTATATCCCAGTCCGAGAAATCACCGTCTATGCGCGGAATCTGATTCTTGGGGAACTGGAAAACCTTGAATCCGGGTTCTTCCACCTGTACGTCTATGCTTCTTCCCGGAATTTCCTTCTGGTAAAGCGGCACCGGCTGTCCTTTGGCTCCGTTCACCGGCTGCTGTGCCGACATTCCGAGGCACAGCAACGCGGCGGATGCTGAAAAAAGAATTCTGTAAAGGTTCATTTCACTCAATATTTGTAAAGCTTAACTTTTATGAATCCCGGAGCGGGCGTTCCGAAGTTGAGTCCCTGTCCTGAGAAACCATCTTCGATGCATGGCAGCACATCATAACGCAGCTGAATCTGGTCCCCGTTCAGCCAACGTCCGGGAACCCATTTTCCGTCTACGAATTCCCCTTCCCTTACATTGGCAAGGCCTACCGTCTGAGAGCCTTCAGCAGGCCTGAAATAAATCCTAACATTCGACCCGAGGAACAGATATTCGTCTTCGCTCTCCCGGATGGCTATGGCATATCCTATGGCGTCAGGATCATAAGTCCCCCCTATGATCTGCGGAGCACCTCCGTTACGACCGCCGCTGGAGACCAGTTCGAAGCATACGGTATAGTCCCCCATGGTGACTTCGCTCTTGACTCTTTCAGGAGACGAGCCTTTAAGCCATGCGGCACGAATACGGTCCTCGGCCTGCGCGGCAAGGATTTCTTCGGCCGCGGATCCCGCCTTCTTGTAAAACTGGCTGAATGATGCGTTGGACGGGCTGTCTGCGGAAACTTCAAATCCGAAAGGCGAATATCCTATGCCTCCCAACTCTCCGATAGTCCATGCCGCATTGGCCGCACCATTCTGTCCCGCCCTCGACTCAGGCACGAAAACAGGGTTGCCGGAACGCGCATACATGGTGCTCAGGGAAGGATAGTCATCCAGATAAATATCAGGGGAAAGAATATCAATCGCAGGAGCTGCCGCCCTCCAGATATCATGGTTCCGGGCCTGAGGTCCTCCGGAAGGATAGTTGCCGGGATGCCTGTCTTCCGGCTGCACTATCCATGCGTTCACGAAGGTAGGAAGAGCATAGACGGCTTTGCCGGCCGCGGACACGGTGTTCATGTAAGAGGCGTAGTTCCATGCCATGAAAATTTCCTCGGTGCGTTCTCCCTTTCCGAACACCTGCTCCCAGGTCCCTGATGTTGCGAAACCGCTTCTGGCCCATGCGTCCAGGGTTTCAGGAAGAAGGTTTTCCCTGTGGGCGGAAAGATATTCCATAAGCTTCGCGGGAACTTCTCCGGCATAAGCCTCGTTTGCAGCCGGGCAGTAATCGCGCGGCTCTCCGTGAAGGCCAACCTCGTTCTCCATCTGAATCATGACCACGGTCTGCCGGTCGGAATCTACTTCCTTAAGATGCTCCATCATCTCGGCATAGGCTTTGGCATCGGCATTCATGGTATTTTCTCCCAAGGTACTGAGTATGGGGAGTTTTTCTCCTTTGCTCGTAAGTGCCGGAGGGAATCTGTCATTATCTTTCTTCACCCAGTCAGGATGATAGCTGCTCATTCCGTTCTTCCAGCTGCCGAACCACAGGACGACAAGTTTCAGATCATTCTTTCTGGCGGCATCGAGCATCGCATCAAGGGCCGAGAAATCGAAAGAACCCTCCTGAGGCTCCACCTGCTCCCAGCTCACGACCGCAAGCACGGTATTGATTCCGGCCTCCTTCAGTTTCGGCCAATACGGCTCCATGTAATGAGGATCGGAAGATGAAGAATTCATCAGTTCACAGGCAAGCGCAAGATAGGGCTTGCCTTCTACGATAAGCTGTGTAACATTACCCCTTTTTTCAAGGTGGGGTGCATGTACGGCCGTAGCGGATGCCTGCTGACCGTCCGTAGACGATGAACAGGAAACGCAAAATGCCGCCGCCGCGCTTAACGCGGCCCCAAAAATTTTTTTCATATCCGGTTGTTGTCAGTATTTATTTCTGAACTTTTTTCGCTGCCTTCCTTGCCTCGCGTGCCGCACGCTTTTCAGCAGCCGCTTTCGCAGCGGCTTCTCTCGCCGATTTGGTCTTTATAAGGATCACTCCATTTGCGCCCCTTGATCCGTAAATGGCCGCCGATGCATCTTTCAGCACATCCACGGAAGCCACATCCATAGGAGGCTTGATATGTCAGCCGCTTCCACACCGTCCACGAGAATCAGAGGATTGCTGTCGAACATGAGGGAATTGTTGCCTCTTATGCGTATGGTAGGAGTTCCGCCGCCCTCAGTAGAGCCGACTTCAAGCCCGGAAACACGACCTTTAAGATAGTCGAATATATTGGAGAAAGAGGACAGGTCTTTGTCATCCACCTTGACATTTGAGGTGGCATAGGCATTTCTGTCTTTATCGACACTGCCATATCCAAGATCATCCGTCTCCGTACTGTCCGCAGGAGCCTGACTGATTTTGGAACCGGTCCCGCAGGACACCATCACAGCCGCGACAGCGGCAATAATCATGACTTTCTTCATCTTCTGAACTTGATTTCCCCCAAATTTAGAAATTAATCTTAAGAATCGATTTTTTGAGACTGCTTTTTCAGAACAAAAAACTGAGAATCACGGCTATTTTCTCCAATCCTTCCTTATCTGCCACGTCGAAACTGTCCGGACTTGAACTGTCCACATCTATCACGGCCTTCACTTCCCCGTCTTTGAAAACCGGCACCACTATCTCGGAACGGGACTCCGAGGAGCAGGCTATATGGCCGGGGAATTTCTCAACGTCGGGGACAATCTGCGTCTCCCCTTTC
Source organism: uncultured Muribaculaceae bacterium (assembly GCA_964460265.1). Lineage (GTDB taxonomy): Bacteria > Bacteroidota > Bacteroidia > Bacteroidales > UBA932 > Cryptobacteroides. The sequence continues at coordinate 17,574 of CAYWPV010000032.1, forward strand.
TCCCATGCCGTCCCGCACACGCCTCTCCCTTTCTTTATGCTCAGGCAGGCGACGGGCCCCTGAAAAGGGCCGAGTTCGAGAGAATCGCCATTTACAATATAGAACCCGACCCAGAAATAGTATGGAAAAGAGTAACGCAGTACCGCCGCCGCATTGGCAAGCGTGCCGCACCGGTTGCGGCTACCTTCCGCCAGAGATTTTATCTGCATGGCACAAAGGCGGTAAGATTCAGCCTTTGCTTCCGTATTTTTTTTGTCCATATCCATGTGTTCTTTGACAATAATATCCTATTTTTGAGACGACGTCTCAGATGAAAGATAAAAAAATAAAATAATATCGCCATGGGCAAAAAAACAGCATTCATCACAGGAGCGACCAGCGGAATCGGCGAGGCCTGCGCCAGAAAATTCGCGGAAGGCGGCTACAAGATAATCATAAGCGGAAGAAGGGAGGACAGGCTTGAAACCCTGAAGCGGGAGTTGGAAAAAGAAGGGGCGGAAGTCCTGTCCCTCAAACTGGACGTAAGGGACAGGGAAGCGGCCCAAAAGGCAATCGAAGAACTGCCCGCCGGATTCAGCGTGATCGACGTGCTGATAAACAACGCTGGCCTGGCCCAGGGCCTCGATCCGGAATATGCAGGCGATTTCGGAGACTGGGACAGAATGATCGACACCAACATAAAGGGACTGCTTAACATGACCCGTTTCATAGTTCCCGGAATGGTCGCAAGAAACAGCGGCCATGTGATCAACATAGGCAGCGTCGCAGGAGATGCCGCCTACGCGAACGGCAATGTCTACTGCGCCACGAAAGCAGCCGTAAAAGCCCTCAGCGACGGCCTGAGAATCGACGTCGCGAATACTAAGATACGGGTGACCAACATAAAGCCGGGACTTGTCGAGACGGAGTTCTCGAACGTCCGTTTCCATGGTGACGACGCACGTGCGGCAAACGTTTACAAAGGAATCAAGCCCCTTACGGGAGAAGACATCGCAGATGTTGCGTTGTATGCGGCAGCCGCTCCCGAACACGTCCAGATCGCGGAAGTCCTTGTGCTAGCCACACATCAGGCCAACGGCACGGTAGTTTACAGAGGATAGCCGCACCTGCAGCGCCCTCCCGCACATCAAGGCTGAATTCCGGACGTACCGGACAAGGTCGAATCCGGAGCGCTCTTCACGGAAAGAGAATCCATTTCTGCAGACAAAACCCTGTAAAG
>CAYWPV010000033.1:0-18218 GCA_964460265.1 uncultured Muribaculaceae bacterium
CCAGTCGTCCGACGCCCGTCCGCTCTGGCCGGGCTTTCTGTAAAGACCTCTCAGGCCCAGCTCATCGTTGTCGTCGAAATCCGGAGTGATGTCGGTGTAGCAGACAGTGGCGAAGCCGTATCCCTCTTTCAGGAATTTTTTCACGGTCTCGTCCATGGCGAACATCTTCATGCCGGGATTGGACTCCACGGTCACCATTTCCTTGGTTTCAGGATTCCATTTGCGGCCGGGCTTCACACCCTCGTCGCTGACCGTCAGGTTGTTCTGCGAGAAACTGAGATTCAGCAGCAGCGGCACCGGACCGTTGGCATCCTTGGGGAGATAGACGAGCACGTCGGCCCTCGGGCCGTCATTGTTCTTGGAATAATAGACGGTCACCTGCTTGCGGACCGCCTCTCCTCCGAAACCTTTGTCCACGGCCACATCGTAGCGCAGAGCCGGTTTCTTGCCCGGCCATTTCCCGAACTGGTTTTCCTCGAAAATCTTCACTATTTCAGGCCTGCGCCTGGAGTACCACTGCCCGGCGCTTGTCACCTTCTTTCCGTCATTCGTGACGAGAGGGTCCGGAAGCCCTTCGTGCCAGTCACCTGTCTTGCTTTCATCGTAGTTGACCGGAATGCCGGCAATTACATCCCTGTCCTGAGCGGATGCGCTTGCCGCAGACAGAAAAGCGGCGAGCAGGGGAATGATTGTAAAACAATGTTTCATCGATATAAAGAATAATTGATTCGATTCAGGATTGCAAGCCCTCCGGCTTAAAAAAGAAAGATAGAGTTTTAATGCGTCAAAATCAATTGTCCGGGGCAAAAAATCTGTGAAAATTTCTATATTTGATACTGCCGCACGATTGAAAGACATTCTGTAAACTATTAGACTGCAAAATCTTTAATATTATATGGTAAAAAAACTTTTCTCGATTGTCCTGTTCTTTCTGGGGATAATCTGTTCCGCACAGACAAACTACGACTGGTCCGGGCTGAAGCTTGAAGATCTCGGCAGGGGAGTCGTCGCAGTAAGGCAAGATTCCGACAAGGTGTTCGTCAGCTGGCGCTATCTGAATGCCGATTCGGACAAAATCAAATTCGATGTCTACCGTGACGGAGTCAAGCTCAACTCCAAGCCCATAGCCGATGTCACTTTCTACGTGGACGAGAACCCTTCTTCCGCATCGGCCGTTTATGAGGTGAAACCTGCGGGCGGAAAAGGCAGAAGCGGCTCCTACACGATGCCCGCCGGCGCTCCGGCAGGTTACATTCCCATAGCGCTTGACATCCCCGCATCCGTCACCATGCCTGACGGAAGCGTGGCCGGATACTCTCCCAACGACTGTTCCGTGGGAGATGTGGACGGAGACGGAGAGTATGAGATTATTCTGAAATGGGATCCCTCCAACGCCCATGACAACGCCCACAACGGCTACACCGGCAACGTCTATTTCGACTGCCTCAAACTTGACGGCACGAGACTGTGGCGCATCGACCTCGGCCGCAACATAAGGGCCGGGGCGCATTATACCCAGTTCCTCGTCTATGATTTCGACGGAGACGGCAAAGCCGAGATGATCTGCAAGACCTCTGACGGCACCGTGGACGGCACCGGCAAAGTGATAGGTGACGCTTCCGCCGATTACCGCGAGCACGGCAAAGACCTGCTCGGACGCATCATGTCCGGAAACGAATACCTCACCGTGTTCAACGGAGAAACAGGAGCCGCCATGGCCACCGTGGATTACGTTCCCGGCAGAGGTGAAAACGGCAGTTGGGGAGACACTCACGCCAACCGTTCCGACCGCTACCTCGCCGCTCTTGCTTTCCTTGACGGTGAGCACGCCAGCGCAGTCATGTGCAGAGGCTACTATACCAGGGCCACTCTCGCAGCCTGGGATTGGGACGGCAAAGATCTTAAACTGCGCTGGTTCTTCGACTCTCGCAGCACTCCTGAACTCCGGGCCTATGACGGACAGGGCAACCACAACGTCCGTGTCGCGGACGTGGACGGAGACGGCAAGGATGAGATAATCTACGGCTCATGCTGCATAGACGACGACGGCACCGGGCTCTACAGCACCGGCTACGGCCACGGAGACGCCATGCACATAGGGACCATGATTCCGGGGTCGGACAAGCTTCAGGTATGGATCGGCCATGAAACCCGGGGTTTCGGCTCCACTCTCACCGACGCCGCCACCGGAAAGCTCTACTACAGAATCCCTACAAACGTCGATGTGGGACGTTCCATGGCGATAGACTGCGACCCTGACAACCCCGGGTGGGAGATGTGGAGCTCTGCGTCCGGCACCATGCGCGACTACAAGGGCGACAGCATCGGTGAAAAACCGGCCACGCAGAACTTCGCCGCATGGTGGGACGGCGACCTTTCCAGAGAGCTGCTCGACGGCAACGAGATTATCAAGTTCAACACCGCGACCCGCAAGATGGAAACCCTCGTCAGATTTGAGGGTGCACGCTCCTGCAACGGCTCCAAATCCACCCCGAACATCTCCGGAGACCTTTTCGGTGACTGGAGGGAGGAAGTAGTCCTGCGCAGCGAGGACAACAGCGAACTGAGAGTATACGTGTCCACGGTCCCGACAGCCTACCGTTTCAAGACCTTCATGCAGGAACCCGTCTATAGGACGAGCGTAGCCAACGAGAACGTATGTTACAACCAGCCGCCTGAGGTAGGCTTCCGCTTCGGAGCCGATGCTTCCGGAATGGTGAGGGGCACCAAGCTCAAAGGCGTCAAAACCAAAGCTCCGGCCAGAGTCTATGAAGACGTGCTGTTGGATTCCGTGATAGTGAAGCAGGCAAGGCCTCAGATAGCCTATGACGGCATCGTGGACAATACCCCCGACTCCCTTGACCTTGCCAGGACCGTGCGTCCTGTAGCCGGGAGCAGCCGCAAAGGCAGCAATCCCGTGCTCTTCCTCGTGGGCGACTCCACCATGCGCACAGGAACGAGAGGGAACGGAGACAACGGCCAGTGGGGATGGGGCTATTTCGCGCACCTCTTTTTTGACGAAGACAGAATAAGCGTTGAAAACCAGGCATTGGGCGGACTTTCCAGCAGAACGTACTACCGCGACTGGTGGCCCGACGTGATCAAAGGCGTACGGAAAGGCGACTATGTCATCATCCAGATAGGGCACAATGACAGCGGTCCTTACGACAGCGGCCGAGCCCGCGCATCCATTCCCGGCACAGGCAGGGAAACCTTGGAAGTTACTCTCCCGGACGGCAGGAAAGAAACCGTCCTCTCATACGGGGGATATCTCCGCCGCTTCATAGATGAAACGAGGGCGAAAGGCGCCACTCCTATTCTTTTCACCCTCACGCCCCGTGACCAGTGGAAGGACGGCAAGATAATCCGCAAGACTGACACCTTCGACAAATGGATAGCCGACGTGGCCAAGGAAAAGAAAGTACCCGTGGTTGATCTTGAAAGCATCTCAGCCGAAAAGCTCGAAAAATTCGGGACATATAAGACCGGGTACATGTTCTACAAGGACAACATCCACTCCAGCACGTTCGGTGCCATGAACAACGCCCGCTCCGCCGCTGAAGGAATAGCCGCCTGCACCGGCTGCGCTCTCAGGGACTACCTCCTTCCGCTGACCCTTGAAAAACAGGAGTTCGAGAGAGAAGAAGGCAAACCGGCGCTTATCGTGACCGGAGACAGCACCATACAGAACGATGACTCCAACATAGAAGGCATGTGGGGCTGGGGCAGCGTCCTGTCCACGGTGTTCGACCCTTCCCGCATCACTCTCGTCAACGCCGGAAAGGCGGGCCGCAGCGCGAGAACCTTCCTTGACGAAGGCCGCTGGGACAAGGTCTACAACGCCATACAGCCGGGCGACTATGTGGTCATCCAGTTCGGGCACAACGACATGGGCAACATAGACCGTCCTCCCTATCGCGCCGAACTTCCCGGGACAGGCGATGAATCCGAAGTCCATTTCATGCCCAATACCCGGCTCTACGAGGTAATCTACACCTACGGATGGTATCTCCGCAAATTCATCTATGACGTCAGGGAAAAAGGCGGCATACCCATCCTCTGCGACATAACCGTCCGCAACGAATGGCCGGACGGCAAGATCGAGCGCCGCAACGCCACCTATACCAAATGGTGTGAAGAAGTCGTCGCCCAGACCGGAGTCGATTTTGTGGACGTGCACAACCTCAGTGCGGACTATTTCGACAGCATCGGGGCTGCGGACACCAAGCTCTACTACATGCGGGACCACACCCATACCTCACGCATGGGTGCGGAACAGAACGCGAAAATATTTGCCGAAGGGCTCAGGAAAATCAATCATCCCCTCTCCAAGTATCTGAAATAGCGCCACATCGGGAGGCATGACAGAACAACCTCCTCGTCATCAGCGCCGGTCCTGCGGACAATACGCCACAGGACCGGCGCTGATTGATGCATTGTTGAAAGCAGTTAGTGCTATAGTTGGATTTACTTTTGGGATTATTTGATTGCTTTTGGTCGAATATTTACCCTGGGGGGGGAATGGTCGTCTTTTATATATAATTTTGTATTCCTAAAAATTAGGTTAGAGAGGCCTATTAGTTAGAAGTGGAGCAAAGAGTTTACCTATGAGACATTTACCATATACCATCCATACAGCGCTGCGGGGCGGCATACTTGCTGTTCTGGTATTGTTGCTGACAGGGACGGGGGGGTATGCCCAGCTCCGGACGGCGGCTTCGGACAATTCGCAAAAGGAGCAGAGGCCGGTGATGAGAAGCTTCCTTCTTTACTATGTTCTTGACCGCACGGAACTCGACCCCGGCTATCTGGACAACGGCAGGCATATATCCGAGATCAGGAAATACCTCGCCCTGTCCCCGAGAATCGACAGCATCACCATCGTTTCCTATGCTTCGCCGGAAGGCCCCTATGACCGTAACGTCTGGCTTGCCGAAGAGAGAGGAAAAACCGCTAAGCAGTTCCTTCTGGACAACGCTCCCGAAGGCTCTTCCCTTACCGCAGACAAGATAAAGCTCCGGCCGCAGAACGAAAACTGGGACGGTCTGAAAGAAGAGTTGGAAGAAAACTATCATCTGCAGAACAGACCCGAGGTGCTGCGCATACTCAACGCCAAAGTTCCGGACAACATAAAGAAATGGAGAATCCGCAATCTGGACAACGGATACACCTGGCACTACATAATCGAAAACCACATGCCCAGGCTCAGGCTGGCCACGTGGATATGCGTGTGGGTAGATCCCGCCCTTCCGGCCGTTCCGCAGACTGAGCCGCAGATTGCGGAGCTGCTTACGCAGCCGGCTCTCCCGGCAAGGGAATATCCTGTGAAGCCGCTCTACGAGAAACAGATGATACTTGCGGGCCGCACCAACTTCTTCCTTCCGGCCATGAACTTCGGAGTGGAAATCCCCATCGGCCGCCACATCTCCATAGGGGCGGACTACTATTATCCGTGGTGGCTTGCGGACAACAACAAGTACTGCCATGAACTGCTTGCGTGGTTCATCGACGGCAAGTACTGGTTCAACCGCCCGGGAGGAGAATACGAATGGACCAGAGCCGACAAGCTCAAAGGACACGCCGTCGGCGTATATGGCGCGGCCGGTTACTATGACTTCCAGTGGAAGAAGAGCGGATATCAGGGAGAATTCGTGGATTTCGGGGTGGACTACACATTCGCGAAACCCATAGGCCGAAGAAAATGGGCACGTCTGGAATTCAACGTCGGACTCGGCTGCGTCCTTACCAAGGCACGCCACTACACCCCTACGTCGGATTACGTGGACCTTGTCAGGGACTTCGGCATAAAGCAGAGATACTATTCATTCTTCGGCCCTACGAGGGCGGGGGTGTCGCTTGTGCTGCCCATAGTCGTCAAACGTCAGGTAAAAGGAGGGGAGAAATGAGAATGAGAAAGATAACGGCCATCATGCTTGCGGTGCTGGGTCTGCTCCTTGCCGTTTCATGCCAGAGAAGGCCTTTGACCGACGCGGACTACACCGTGAACATCCGTTTCAACATGGACTACGACATAGTCAACTACGAAAGCCCCACCGAGCCGGAACTCATGAGGGTAGCCTTCTTCGACCACACGACAGGAAGGCTCGTGACTCATGCCTTTCTTCCTCCGTCCGGAGGCCAGATGAGCGTAGTACCCGGCAGAACCTACGATGTGCTTGCCTACAACTTCGACACGAGGGTGACCTACATCAACAATGAAAACGACTTCAACAGCATCGTGGCCACCACCAACTCCATATCGGAAAGCTTCAAGAGCAAGCTCCGCAGCCGCGGAACGAGGACGCCGGACACAGCTGCCGAAGAAGATGAGACTATCGTCTACGATCCGGACCATCTCTGGGTCGGGCGGCTGACATCAGTGGATCTTCCGCGCAGGTCTGTGGAGTCTCCGGAGATTACGCTCACTATAGACTGCTCCACCGTGGTGCAGAGCTGGATTCTCGAAGTGGACAAGATAGAAGGGGCGCAATGGATAGGATCCATCTCCGCACTGATAACAGGGCTTTCCCGCTACAACAGCATATCCTCCGGTGACCGTTCCCATGACTATGCATCGGTATTCTTCGACGTCAGAAGCATCGGTGCTGACGGAGTGCTGAACACCACGTTCAACACCTTCGGTGCCAGGCCCGGTTCGGGAGACGGTGCGCAGATTCTGTCACTGGTCATAACTGATGTCGCAGGCAACGGCTACGTGTTCAATGCCGATGTGTCCGACCAGTTCGTGGACAACCCCGCTCAGATAATACGAATCAAGACGGACGGGATAGTGATCCCCGAGCCGGAAAAGAAAGACAGCGGCGGCCTTGCGCCTTCCGTGGACGAGTGGAAGACAATTGTTTCCGAGATTGTGATCTGACGGCTGGCACTGAAGAACAGGACAGATAAAAAGGAAATGATACATAATAGATAAAAGTTATAGATATGAAAAAGTTTTTAGGAATTATTCTTGGCGTGGCCGCCGTTGCGGCCTGCTCCAAGTCCGGAGTTGAGTACAGCGAGCCCGGAGAAATTGCATTGAATCCCGTCAACGAGGTCAGCAAGACCAGAGCGACTACCACAGGAACGACCTTCCCTCAGGACAACATCATCGGAGTGTTCGCCTACCAGCAGGAGCTTCCGGCACAATCTGAGGCCAAGGAGTTCAATGACGCCGATGTGTTCTTGAGCAATGTTCAGTTCAAAAAGGATGTGGCGAACTGGGCAGGTTGGAACGGAACAACCCATTACCGCTACAACTGGCCGAGATCCGGTTCCATACTTTTTGCCGCATACTCTCCTTACATTGAGGGTAACACGGTGGCCCACTCATTCGCTGCGGACGGTACCACTGTGACAAAGGACGAGTTCTCCGGAGAGTTCACCCAGTCTGACGATATCTCCAAAACAGTGGATCTCCTCTGGAGCCCTGTCACCTCGAACTCCTACAATGTCGGGACTGTGAACATGGAATTCAAACATGCCATGTCATGGATCACCGTCATGGTCAAGTCAAATGATACGGACAATACCACGATTGCCGTGAAGAACCTGACGATAAGCGGAATGAACACCAAAGGCAGTTTCACGACAAACAAAGGAGACATCTCCTGGACGCTGTCATCGGAGCCCGGTGACGTGAAGGACATTGTGGCTTACAACGGCGGCGTTAACGGACAGGAGGTGACAGACACTTATACTGCAGTGGAGAGCACTTCCAACGGGATACTCGTACTCCCTCAGGATATAACGGATGACATGGTTCTGAAGTTGACATATACTTACACATATAATAACGGAGCTACACCCGAGCCCATTACCACCACAAGAGAACTTGCTCTCAAAAACCTTGAAGACAATACTCCGTCTCACAACGCCATCACCAGGTGGGAAAACGGGAAGCACTACATAATCGAGATCCAATATGGTGCTTCCAATGAAATACTGATCAATCCAAGCGTTACCGACTGGACGCCCGTTACGGCTTCCTACACCGAAGAGGAAGGAGTGCTATAGAGCCGGGGATCTTAAGACACGACACTTTCAACAGAATAAAAATGAATGAGGTCCCGGACTCGCAGTCAACGGGCTCCGGGGCCATTTGGAGACGATAAATGAAGAACAACAGTATAATGATGAAAAGCGCCGCAGTGTTTTTCTGCGCGGCTGTGGCTGTGGCCTGTACTAAAAGCTCCATATCTTATGAAGCTCCCGATCAGGAAATCACTGTCCGTCCTGTGACAAGGGTTTCCCTTACCAAGGCCGCATTGGATGAACAAAAAGTACCGGCTGACTGGAAGCTGAAAATATTTGCCTATTATGATCAAACCCTTACGGCTGTCCCGAGCACCGGTCTTCAGGCAGGCAATTATTCAAATCCTTATTTTGGCGGCACCGGTGTCGACTTTGCTGCGGAGAATCCGAATTCCACGGATACATACTGGGCAGGTGACGGCAAGACATATTATTGGCCGAGAACCGGTTCCATTCTCTTCTCCGGCTATGCTCCCGCAGACTTCAGCAACGGAACCATTTCGTATTCGCTCTCTACCAACAGTTTCACGCTGGCCGGAGCTGGCTATACCCAACCGGATCTCGATAAAACCGTGGATCTGCTTTATGCTCCGTATTCGTCAGCAGCCTCATGCGAGTCGCATCAGGTAGTTCCCATGGAGTTCAAGCATGCTCTTGCGTGGGTTGAATTCACTGTCAGCACAGATGCCGCCTCCGAGACAGACAAAGCCTTTAAGGTTACCGGTCTTAAGGTGGAGAAAATGGCCTCCAAAGCAATTACTGCAACTCTTTCAAGTGCCGGAGCCGAATGGCAAGGGCAGGACTATGCTGACTTCACTTTCTATACGAATGTTGAAGGCAAGGAGGTCACTGGTACAGCCGTAGAAATAGCCGATGTTCAGCATGCCGGGCTGGTCATCCCTGCGGAATTAAATGATAATATGGTCCTTGTGATCGATTACAAAATGAAGAAGGATGCGAGTACCTATATTGATCAAACCTTCAGAATTAAGTTGAACAGTTTGGGTTCTCCTGCAATTGACAAGTGGGAATCGGGGAAACATTACATCTATGATATCTCCTTCGGAGGGCTGCAGCCTATCAAAGTGAATCCCAGCGTAACAGAGTGGGAACCCGCTGTCAATACTTCAATTCCTGTTTCGGGGGAAAGCAGCTCCGTTACGCCTCCTGCCGGTACAGGAGAATAAACCTTTATGCACATGAAATTTTCTCCGGTCATAATTCTTTCCGCTTTGGCGCTGACGCTAACATCCTGTCTGGACCATACCAAACTGGATGAGGAGACTGATTACATCAGGTTCGCTCCGGTCATAAGCGAAGGCACCAGGGCCGGAGAAGATGTTTCAGGCTTTCCCGTCAACGGCAACTTCACCGTCTGGGCATTGTCCGAAGCCGGAGAGAAATACCTTGACGGAGAGGTGTGTTCCTACAGCGCATCTCTGGGCTGGACACCTATAGGCAACCCCAAGTGGCCTGCCGGCAGGTCTCTGCGATTCGTGGCCTGCAGCCCGGAAAATCTGTCCGGAGCGACATGCGACGGCAATGGGGTCATCACTTTGCCCGGATATACGGTAGACAGGATGACCGATCCGCTTTTCACACAGCTCACTCCCGCGCATTCGTTCGATGACGGCTCCACGGTCGGACTGCCCTTTTACCATGCACTCGCGAAAATCGATTTCCGCGTGCTCCATGCTTTGGGAGACGGCGTGAGGGTGAGAGTGAAGCGGATAGAGATAGGCGATGTGTGGATGTCAGGAGATTTCGACTCGTCGGCCATGCCCATGTGGACTCCGTCGGGGGAGAAAAGCGTGCTGAGCATCTATGACGGCGGTGTCAACGGCACTGAAGTTTCCGCCAAGACTCCCGTCCATGTCGGTGACCGGCGCCTTGTGCTGCCTCAGTCCGGAGAATCATCCATAAGCGTGACTTTCTCCTTTTCCGATGATGACGGTGAAAACTGGAGCGTGGACGAGACAGTTACCTCCGTTGTCTCTCTCAAGGAATGGGACGTGGACAGGCACTACACCTACACCCTGACCATAGGTGCCGGACAGTCCGGGCAATCCTATGTTTTGAAATACACTACCGGCATAAGCAGCTGGGACTATGTTCAGCAGTAAGAAGATGAGAACAGAAGCGAGAATAATTGCGTTGACGGCGGCTGTTGCCGCAGTGTTGTCATGTACGAAAGAGACAGCCGGACCGGATGCGGCCCGGCAGGAGGGGATACGCGTGGCTGCTTTCGCTCCTGCCACCAGAGCTCTTTTCGATGCGGCCTCCTTTGCCGCGCAGGGCAATGCGGTACGGGTGTGGGACGTGTACTCCGACAGCCATGCCAACCCTGTCCCTTCCGCATACATAGACGGTGCCTATGCCGTGTCGGACGGGACGTCCTCTGTCTGGCCTTTCCGCACGTCTGCGGATGGTACTGCCTCCGATGCCGTCACCTATTATTGGACAAAGGAAGGACGGCACAGGTTTTATTCTGTTCTTGCTAAGGACAATTCCGTTACACCGGCCCTTGCCGTGCCGGAAAGCTGGACTTTCGACACAGGGCACAGGTTCAATGTCCCTTCTACGACCATGGATCTCAATTCCCCTCAGCTGGATTTCGTCTATTCCGGCATTGCGGAAAGAAATCTGGACAACGGAGACGGCACGGCGGAGGTCCCTCTTGTTTACAGCCACCTTTTTTCCGCTTATGCCTTCACCCTCAGAAATGACAGTTTCGAGGACATCAGGATAGTGGATGTCAAGCTTAAGGTGAACAAGACGGCTTCGGCATCCATAGACTACTCGCCGGTGTGGAGTACTGCGGTTTTGTCTTCTGACTCTCCCGCCGTGAGCGTCAGCCTTTCGGAAACCTCGCCTCTTGAAGGAATCGGAGGAGCTGCCACGGATGCTTCCCCTTATGCCCTTGCGCATGGCGACTATAGGGGAGACGCCATAGATCTCATGCGTGGCGGAGATGAGATTTCCTCACCGTCTGATGAGACATTGGCAGGCTATGACAATTTCATTCTGGCTTGGCCTCAGACCCTTGAAGGCAAGACGCTTGAGTTAACTCTGCTTGTGAACGAAAACGTGGAGTTGCAGTATTACTCCAAGCGCGCCGGAGGCGGCTGGGACATAGTCTATAAAGGAGAGGGGAACGGTTCATATGATGTGGAGGACCCTTCATTGCCGGAAGATCAATGGCGCTATGTCTATGCCGGAATGTTCAACGGAAGATACGATTTCGTTTCGTCCTCTCCGGGAGAATATGAGTTTATGACAGCCACCGGCAAGACTGACAGAAGGATTGTCAAAAATCTGGACCTGAGCAATGTCGGAGGCGTTGCGGAGTGGGAAGCCGGGAGGCGCTACCTTTACAATCTCAGGTACACCGGCCTTGGAATTGACGTCGATGTCGCCGTCATGAAGTGGGACGCCGGTGCGGATTCTGCGCACGGTGACTCCGGAAAACACGGCGGGTCAGCCGTATTCCAATAATCGTTTACAATAATACTTTGAGGAGAATAACGCGATGAGAAAATATATCTTTTTATTGTTTGCACTTACCGCTTTCTTCACGCTTTCCTGCGACAAGGAACCGTCCTTCGCGGACCTCTCGCAGACGGGACGTGATGTCGAGCTGTCTTTGGAAATCTCGTCCGGTGTCATGCCGCAGGTCATTGTCAAGAGCGGATGGGAGGACAACTCTTCCGCAGAATCCGCTGTGTACAATCTGAGAATCTATATCTTCTCGGCCGATGACGGTTCGCTTGTGGGCTACAAGCTCTTCAACTCCTCGGAACTTTCTTTCGCTGCAGGGACTTCCCCTTATGAAAAGACTGCATCTCTCTCGGGAATAAAGGCAAAAACCGGACAGGTCTATATCTACGCCATTGCCAACAGCACCACTTCCCAGTACCGGGCTGACGGTACGGGCATCGCGAAGATTCTGGATGTCGTCGATGTCTCCAAGGCCGGATTCACACGCGGGGATTTTCTCAAAGCCTATACGACACGTCAGGGAGGAGGGTTCAATCCTCTTGACAATGTGTTCATGATGACCGGTTACGTCAACGGCGGCAATCCTGTTACCGTTTCACTTAAGGAGGGCCGCGGCAACTACGGCGAGATTACTTCCCCGACCTCTGCCGATGACAAGATGCTCAAGCTCTACAAGGTGGTTTCCAAGAACACTTTCATCGTGAATGTGGACAACTCCGAAGGGAAAAACATCACCTTCACTCCGGATTATTACGCTGTCTACAGTGTGCCTCAGGGATATGCCCTGCTGCCGAAACTCCCTGACGGCGATGAAGCTTCGCGTCCTGCGGCCGCAGAATTTGAAAACTTCACCCGAATCATATCCACTGACAGCGAAAACACCTTCTATCTGCCGGAAAATCTACAGTCCGGAAACATTAAAAACAAGGAGGCGGTTAGAGATTTCAAGACCCGTGAGTCCAATACCTACGGAGAGAATAATTCCTCTCCCAAAACCTTTGTCAACGCCCCCGGCAATGCAACCTATGTAACGGTGCACGGGCGTTTCTTTTCAAGCGATTATGCCGGCATGGTCAGCTACACTGTGCATCTTGGAGACTTCTCGAGAAATGCCGCGGATTTCGATGTCACAAGAAACTATGCCTACAAATATACCATTACCATCAAGGGAGCATCTGATTTCGTTGCGGAATGTGAAAGGACAGGAGATGATCCCGGCTCTGAAGGCACGTTGATCAATTTCCGGGAAGGGATGCTGTATCAGCTTGATGCCCACTACGAGTCGAGGGTGCTGAAGTTGGAAAAGGAGGAAACTGACGCCATCATAAACAGGGCGGAAGGTCTGATGTTCAGGGTCGCCACCGCATTCTGCGACGGCAAGCAGCTCCTTGTAAAGGATGACGGAGTGTATGACTTCACTTCGCCGGGCAAACCCAAGCTGTGCGGATTCGATGAAAATGGCCAGCCTACGGACCTGACGAAGCTGTATAATTCAGGTGAGGCGGATTTCAACTGGGTGCGCTTTGTCAAAAACACCGAAGCCAATAAAGTAGTCCCTGACCGTGCCATAAGCGATGTGTGCAAATACCCCGGCACGGCAAATACGAAAAATGTCTTCCAGATTCTGAGCGACATATACAAATCTGAAAAGGAAGGCGGCACAGATGACTTCTTCGATGATGTTGATGAGAACGGAAAGAAAGTGGCCTATGTCTCCGTTTTCGTTGACGAGAACTACTATCCTGGAAAAACATGGCCGGAATATGTCAACAAGGATACGCCTCGAGTCATGTATCTGTCGAGTACTTCATACGAAGTCAGCGCGGACGGCCACAGTGCCTATTCCAATCCGAAGTTCATCCTCGCGCAGCGTTCCATCTGGACTTTTTATGTGAAGGATTCGTCAATTTTACCCTTCGGTATCGAAACCGTTAATGAAGAACAGGCTGTATCCGAATTCAGTTTCTCTATCGGAAGTTCCGTTAATGTGGATGCTGCTTCTTCTGAAGGGTATTCGGCTGCCCGTAATGTTTTGAAAGGTCCTTATCTTAATAGTGGTTATTATTTCGGCAATACTTACAATAGGGGAACGCAGGATCTGTATGAGAATATATACAAAGCCTGTTATAGCAGAAACCGGGATGAGAATGGAAACGGTACCATAGACGAAGACGAACTTAAATGGTATTTGCCTACCATTCGTGAGTTGGTAGGAGTCTGGATAGGTGAAGATATAATGCTTTCAGAAGCAAAGCTTTTCAGTGGGACTGAGAGCGCGTGGACAGATTATGATAAGATCGGTGAAGCGAACGGAAGGAAGAAGTATCATTTTTTTTCGGCAACAAATACAAATAATGGGAAGAATCCTCTGATTTTGTGGGCGGAGGAAGGAAGCTCTACTTCATGGAAAGACCGTGGTTCATGGTCTGACGCAACTTTGGTCAGGTGTGTAAGGACTCTTGAGAGCGGAACATCGGATTCTCCGAAATACGGCAGAAAAGATCACGACCATTTTGTGGACTATAAAGCGGAAACGGATGGCACTACCGTGATTGATGTCAAGATTGACAAAGCCGCCCTTCGCCCTTATTCAAGTACTCCCATGAGTCCTTCTTTTGAACGCGGTGAGACCTCTACCAATAGAATATATTCAAGTTTTCAGATGGCTGCCGAGAATCTGAGAGATAAAAGCCACACTGCAGTCGGCGACCATCTGGCCGGAGGGACTTATTCCCGTGGGGAAGTGACGAACTCCGGAAACGGACGTGAGTTCATCTCCTCACAGGATGATGTGTGCTTCAAAGCCATGGGAGGCTCGTGGAGAGTTCCTAATCAGAAGGAACTCATACTTATGTCTTTTTCCGATGACATCATTAATACATATGCGAATAACCGGGACTCTGATAATACATGGAAGAATGCCAGGCTCTGGTCCTCAACAGTCTTCACGGCAACATCCAGAACAGGCAATTACAATTACTCCAAAACTGGTAGCGGAGTTTATAATCTGGAGTTTTCCAATGGAAACATCTCCATGTCTTTGGATAACAATACCCGGTACAATAAAAATTACGTGCGCTGCGTGAGGGATATCCGTCAGTAGAAAGTCTCTCATCTTCAGCCTGGTTTGGGGGCCGTTGTCCCTCCGGTTTCAAGCCGCCGGTGTCGTTTGACGCGGCGGCTTTGTCCTTATCTGATTATTCTCTTGATGCTGTTGGCTTCGGTGATCAGTTCCCGGACGGTGTCCTCGTCGCTGTCGGCGATGGCTTCACGGAAGCCCTTCATCTTCTCTATGTAGGTGTCAATGACCCTGAGCACGTTATCCCTGTTCTGGCTCAGTATGGGGGCCCACATGTCGGGGCTGCTCTTGGCCAGACGGACTGTGGAGGAGAATCCTCCGGACGCGAGATCGAAGATGTGCTTCTCGTCTTTCTCCTTGTCCAGCACGGTGAGCGCGAGTGCGAAGGATGTGACATGTGAGATGTGGGACACGTAGGCCGTGTGCACGTCATGGCTGGAGGAGCTCATGTGGATGACCCTCATGTTCAACAATTTGTACATGTCCTCTATCGTCTGTACGGCCCATGGCGCCGACTCTTCGCTGTCGCAGATGATGCAGGCTCTGCCGTCGAACAGGCCGGGCATGGCCGCCCACGGGCCAGAGTATTCCGTGCCGGCCATGGGGTGTGTGGCCACATAGTGACTGCGCATGGAGTGGTAGCGTGAGACGTAAGCCAGTCTTTCCTTGGTGGAGCAGACGTCTATCACTATCTTTTTGCTTTCTTTCTGTCCTGAAAGCCTGTCCAGAAGCTCAGGGAGCAGGCGTGTCGCGGAGCCTACGGGGATGGCAATGACTACGATGTCGCTTTCCGCCGCGCATTTTTCCAGCGGAACAACTTTGTCCACGAGCCCTATTTTCTCCGCTGCGGCTGCGTTCACGCTGTCGGACTCCACGCCGAGAATCCTGTCGGCAAATCCTCTTCTTTTCAGGTCTATGGCCATGGACCCTCCTATGAGTCCGAGGCCTACAATTCCAACTGTCATGTCTTTTGTTCCGTATTTACGGGACGAATTTAGGAATTAATCGCAAACTGCCGCGTCAAATGTGTTGAAAATCGGCTCATAGCACATACGGAGGTGTGCTTAAGTTCCTTTTTTGCAGTGCAAGTCCTGTCGTTGCTTTTCCCTGAATGAAAAGCCGATTAGGGGCATCAAAAAATCCGGTGTTATCGGCACCGGATTTTTTATTTTGATCTGCAGATTTACAGGCTCTTGGGGGAGTAGATGGAATCCCACCATGAAGGGTCGTCCTGAAGCCACTTGGCGAACCATGCCCAGATGGTATCCTGCCACTCGAGACGTTTCTTGTACTGGAGGATATGGTGGTTTTCGCCTGTGACGGCCACGAAGGCGGTCTCTTTGCCCAGAAGCTTCAGCGCCGTGAACATCTGCACGCTCTCGTTGAAGGGAACGTTGGTGTCGGAGTCGCCGTGGACGAACAGAATGGGGGTGTTCACTTTGTCGGCCCTGTACAGAGGGCTGTGGTCGACATAGAGCTCTTTGTCGGACCAGGGGTAGCTGTTGGCCATGGATGTTTCGCTGTAGGTGTAGCCCCAGTATCCGAATCCCCAGTAGCTGGTGTGGTCGCTGATGCCGGCGTGTGAAACCGAGCAGGCGAAGAAGTCGGTGAGGGTGGGCATGTACTGCGACATGAAGCCGCCGTATGAGGCACCTATGCATCCGACTTTCTTTTCGTTGACGAAAGGATGCTCTTCGCAGAACTTCCTGGCGCCTTCGATTATGTCCTGTGCAGGGCCGTCACCGGCTGTGTTCACATGCCTTGCCGACCATTTCTGGCCGTTGCCCGTAGCTCCGCTGGGTACGGCGACTATGTACACCACATAGCCGAGGGCGGCGTAGGCGTGGTGGGGATAGCGGCTCTCGAAGTTGCGGCTTGTGGGGCTGCATCCGCCGTAGTAGTTCACGATCATGGGGTATTTCTTGGACGCGTCGAAATGAGGCGGCAGATAGTAGCGTCCGTACACCGTCTCTCCTTTGGAGTTCTTGAAATTCCATTCGTGGCATTCGCCGAGTTCGACGTCTTTCAGAATATCGGCGCTAAGGTCTTCTTTCAGGGAAGATTTGCCGTTCCTGGTGTCCAGGGTGTACAGCCTGTCGGAGTTCATGGCCCCCTGTCCGTAGTAGGCGATCACCGGAGCTGACGATGCTGCCGACAGCCCGTTCACGAGATCCTCGCTTGTGGGAATCAGTTCTGTCTTTCCGCTGTGCGGGTCCATGCGGTAGAGGCTGTAAAGGTCTTTGTTTTCGGCTGTGAAGTAAATCTTTCCGTCATATCTGCACCAGTCCGCCGATTTCACATTGGGGTCGAATTCTTTGGTCATGGGGCGGATTTTCTTTGTGGAGAGGTCCATGATATAGAGCTGCTGGTCGGTCATGCTCGGGGTCTGCCCGGGATCGACGTTCTTGCCTATGCCTCCGAACGCTTCCGGTGAGCCGCCAAGGAGTATCTCCTTGCCGTCGGGAGAGAACTGTGCGGAGCCCATGAATCCGTCTCCGTCGACAAGGGTTTCGGCCTGGAGCATCTCCATGTCGAGAAGGTACAGGTAGCTGAGGGTGGTGGGGCGTTTCGTGAGTCTGGCCTTGCTCACATGGAGGAGGGCATATTTCCCGTCAAGGGAGATGTCGGAGATGTAGGCGTTGTTGTAGCCGTAGACCAGACGCTGCATCACTCCGTCCTTCAGGCTGTATTTCGCAGGGTACGAGCGGTTGCGCCATCCGGGCTGGCGGTCATCGGGAACGATTATCTGGTATATTTCTTCTCTTTCTTCAGGACCTTTCTGCTGCAGGGTGTAGAGCAGGTAGTCTTCGGAGGGGGCTATAGTGAACCAGCCTTCCGGGATGTCTTCGGCAAGTGTCTCGCTTTTGCCCGTGGCCGGATCGACGGCTGTGAGCCTGAGTCCGGAAGACGTTCTCCCGGTGTAGTAGTATTTGTTGGAGACGGGCATCCACGAAATGTTCCCGGCGTTGTCCTTGATCACCTTTCCGGTGGCTGTCTCCATGAGCTTGGAACTTCTCGTGCTGTTGCCTCCTTCGGATGTCGTGGTGTAGGAGACTATCATGTATTTGCCGTCCGGCGATACTGACACCCCGGAATAGCGTGTGCCGAGGAGTACGTCCTTCATGCCGTACAGGTGTTTTCCGCTTGTGGACACGCTCAGGCTTCCGTCCTTTTCGGTTTCTACGGTCACCGTCAGGCCGGGGTTCTTGTCCGGGGTGGAGATGTAGCGGATTTCTACCGTGTGGGTCGCGGGGCTGAGCTTGAGCTCTTTTCCGGCTGCTTTGCCGTCCACATAGACTTTGTAGCTGTCGGGTCCTTCCACTTTGAGTACCGCTTCGGTGTATCCCGTGTTCTGCAGGGAGAAGCCGGCTATGTTCAGCGCCGGTCCGCCGCTGTATGCGGGGAGGGCCGAGGCCTGCACCTCTGCAGCGTTCTTAAGGTCGGCGGCGGAAACGGGGGTCTCCAATGCATAGGAAACGTCGAAGGGTTTTGAGTTGACGTCCACGCTGTCCGTCATGAATGGAGTTTTAACCGGGTAGGGTCCGGCGTAGCGGAATGTCTTCACCGTGATTGTCTCCGCCGATGCCGCAAGGAGACCGGCCAGGGC